>URWM01000357.1 GCA_900551655.1 uncultured Collinsella sp. | reverse complement strand
CTGGTGATCTCCGCCTTGAGAGGGCGGCGTCCTAAACCGCTAGACGAACGGGCCACATGACATCTGCACTGCCGTGCTGCGAAGAGTTATATTACGGGACAAAAAACGCAAGCGCAAGAAGAAATTCCAAATTGCCGAAATTTTGTCGCGAGGTTATGGAACGCGCAGGTCAACAAGGTAGCTAATTTGGGACGGGGCTATTTTTGCTACCCTAGGTGGAGATGAGTCAGGAGGGCTTCACGGGTGTTGGGGATGTTATCCTCGATCACTGCGTTGAGGGCGGCGTTGAGCAGCTGCCCCAGTTCCGGCCCTGGCTTGACGCCCGCGCGGATCAGATCCCCACCATTGATGGCAAGCATCTTGAGCGTATAGGGCTCCCCTGCCTTCAGCAGCTCGTGCGCCAGCGCGCGCATCTCCTCAATCGTCTCAACGTAATAGAAGCACGACGGGGCCTTGCCGAGCGTGTCGGCACGCTTAAGATCCATGAGCTCGTCCATCAAACGCGGCGTGTCGACGCCCTCGCCCGAAAGCGCGCGCATCATATTGAGCAGGCAGGAGCGCTCGGGGCGCAGCGGCTTGTCGTGATATTTGATGAGCAGGCAAACGTCGCGCACCAGGTCGTGCGAGAGTGCCAGGCGATCCATAATGACGCGCGCTTTCTTGGCGCCGAGCTCGGGATGACCGTAGAAGTGTCCGCTGCCGGCGTGATCGACCGTAAAGCACTCGGGCTTGGAGACATCGTGCAATAACGCCGCCCACATAAGGCTCGACGATGGCGCGACGCCGTCGCACAGCGCCAGCTCCCCTGCCACCGTCAGCACACGGGCGATATGCTCGTAGACGTTAAACGCATGATAGACACTTCGCTGATCAAACCCGCGACCCGCTGCCAACTCGGGCACAGCGGCGCAGATGAGCTCAGGGTAGCGCAACATGGCGTCTCCCCCGTGACCGGTCGAAAGAATGCCCTCGAGCTCAATACCCACACGCTCGCGCGCTACGGCATCGAGCAGCGGCGCGCACTCGGCAAGCGCACACTTGGTCTCGGGCTCAATCATAAAGTCCAGGCGGCAGGCAAAGCGCACCGCGCGCAGCATGCGCAGGGCGTCCTCGTTAAAGCGACGCTTGGGATCGCCGACAGCGCGAATCAGCTTGCGCTCCAAGTCACCCTGGCCGTCGTAGCGGTCGACAAGCCCGCGCTCGGGATGCCAGGCCATAGCGTTGACGGTAAAGTCGCGCCGCGCCAGATCGTCCTCGAGCGAGGCGGCACGCTCCACACTCTGAGGATGGCGCCCATCGGTATAGAAGCCATCCAGACGGTACGTGGTGACCTCGATACGCTCGCCATCGGAAATAGCCGTGATTCCGCCAAATTTAATGCCCGACTCCACAACCACGATGCCGGCGGCCTCGAGCGCCGCCTTGGACTCCTGCCACAGGCCGCTACAACACATATCAACATCGTGGCTGGGGCACCCCATCAGGGCGTCGCGCACCCAACCGCCCACGTACCAAGCCTCAAGACCAGCCGCCTCAAGCGCGCGCAGGACGCGTAGGGACGCATCGGACGGTTGCGTACCGTTGAGCGAAACATTGCACATGCCTATGGCCTCCTGCACTTGTGAGCGTTAATCGATGGTTCTCAAGAAGTCTAACAAGAAACGAGAAAGCGCGCACACGCAATCGCGTCGTTGATTAGATAAAACGAGACAGCAGACACCACATATGTTCAGCGCGCAAAAAACACCCGCCTTGGTAATCCAAAGCGGGTGTTCGGCAACGATGTATCGATGCGGCTAGCAGACCTGGCGAACCTCGATGTGCTTCTTATATTCGTCCACCTTGGCAAAATCGCCCAGACCGGGGCACTCGACCACGTTGGCGCCGGTGGCCATCGACAGACGGAGGGCATCCTCGACGCGCTCGGGGGCGTCGTGCCACACGGACAGGAAGGCGGCCAGCGAGGAATCGCCGGCGCAGACGGTCGACAGCAGCTTGAC
>URWM01000356.1 GCA_900551655.1 uncultured Collinsella sp. | reverse complement strand
TTTGTCGACGGCTTCCCCAAGGGCTACGACACCTGGATCGAACAGGGCGGCTCTAATGTTTCGGGCGGTCAGAAGCAGCGCCTGTGCATTGCACGCGCCCTGTTGCGTCGCCCCAAGATCTTGATCCTGGACGACTCCACCAGCGCCGTCGACACCAAGACTGACGCCAAGATTCGCGCAGGCCTGGCAAGCTATCTGCCCAACACGACCAAGCTCATCATCGCCCAGCGCATCAGCTCCGTGCAGGACGCAGACCGCATCATTGTCATGGAGGGCGGCCGCATCGCACAGATCGGCAACCACGAAGAGCTGCTCAAGACGAGCGAGATCTACCGAGAGACCTTTACCTCGCAAAACAAGATGTCTGCCGAGGGCGAAGGGGCCGTCGAGGCCGACACCGATGCATCCGCAACGCAAGCTCAGACCCAGGAAGGAGGCGAGGCACATGAGTAAGGCAACGACCGCCGAGCGCGCGCTCAACCGTAAGGGCGGCACCATGTCGCGCCTCATCAAGACGCTCTTTGACTTCTATCCCGTGCTTTTGCCCCTTGTCGTCGCCGGCGTGGTGCTCTGCGCCATCATCAACTCCATCGGCGCGACCTTCCTGCAGAGCGCCCTGCAGATTATTAGCGAATCGTGGCAGTCGGGCGATTGGGAAGCCGCACAGCCCAAGATTCTGCAGCTCGTGACCACCCTCGCCTGCATCTACGGCGTCGGTGTCCTGTCCTCGCTCTTCTGGAACCGCGCCATGGCTATCGTCACGCAGGGCTCGCTCGAGAAGCTGCGCGAGATGATGTTCAACCGCATGCAGGACCTGCCGATCCGCTACTTCGACACGCACCAGCGCGGCGATATCATGAGCCACTACACCAACGACATCGATACGCTGCGCCAGATGATCAGTCAGTCGCTGCCCAACCTGCTCATGACGATCATCATCATCGTCACGGTGTTCTTTATCATGCTGTACTACAGCGTGTGGATGTGCCTGGTCATCATCGCCGGCGTCGCCTTTATGACCTTTATGACCAAGCTGCTCGGCTCCAATTCCGCGCGTTTCTTCATTGCGCAGCAGACCGAGCTCGGCGTGGTCGAGGGCCATATCGAGGAGGTCATGAACGGCCAGAAGGTCGTCAAGGCATTCTGCCACGAGTCTGCCGCCGAGGCCGATTTTGACGAGCGCAACGAAAAGCTCTTCGAGGTCTCGCAGAAGGCCAACATGTACGCCAACATCCTCATGCCCATCCTTATGAACCTGGGAAACCTGCTCTACGTGCTGGTCGCACTGGCAGGCGGCATTTTCCTGGCGCTGGGCGTGCCCAACCTGAGCATCTCGGGCATGGCACTGTCCATCGCCGTCGTGGTGCCGTTCCTCAACATGACCAAGCAGTTCTGCGGACAGATCGGCCAAATCTCGCAGCAGATCAACGCCGTGGTCATGGGCCTCGCCGGCGCCGACCGTATCTTTGAGCTCATCGACGAGAAGTCCGAAGCCGACGAAGGCTATGTGACGCTCGTCAACGCGCAGGTCAACCCCGATACCTGGCAGCTCGAGGAGGCCGACCACCACACCGGCATGTGGGCGTGGAAACATCCGCACCGCGCAACCGGCGAGATCGAGTACGTGCCGCTGCGCGGCGACCTGGTCATGGACAACGTCGACTTTGGCTACACGCCCGACCACGAGGTGCTGCACGGCGTGTCTGTGTTTGCCAAGCCGGGCCAGAAGGTTGCGTTTGTCGGCGCCACCGGTGCCGGCAAGACGACCATCACCAACCTCATCAACCGCTTCTACGACATCGCCGACGGCAAGATCCGCTACGACGGCATCAACGTCAACAAGATCCGCAAGGCCGACCTGCGCCGAAGCCTGGGCGTCGTGCTGCAGGACGTGAACCTGTTCACCGGCACCGTGATGGATAACATCCGCTACGGCAACCTGGATGCCACCGACGAGGAGTGCATCGCGGCGGCCAAGCTCGCGGGCGCGGACGACTTTA
>URWM01000355.1 GCA_900551655.1 uncultured Collinsella sp. | reverse complement strand
AGCCTTCGTCGGCAGCGTCAGATGTGTATAAGAGACAGGTCGAAAGCTGGGTATCCACGATATTATCCGCGTCGACACCGACATCTACCAGCGCCTCGCAAATGGCAGCGGAAAGATTGAGCATGCGAGAGGTGCTCGCATCGATGCACGAGAACTCGGCGGCAAAGCGATCCATGAGTTCCTGGGATACCTCATATTCGTCACCCAAGATATGGGGGCCGATATAGGCGGAAACGTCGCTCGCATCGCAGCCGGCAGCATCGCAAAGCGCCTGGCACGCCTTGGCGGAAATACGTGCAATCGTGCCCTTCCAACCGGAGTGCACCACGGCAAATCCGCCAGGGGCCACCAGCATCACGGGAACGCAATCGGCAAAGCAGAGCAGCACGGGCACGTTATGCGCCGTACAGACGATGGCATCGCAGCCATCGGCAATCTGCTCGCGGACGTCCTCAAGGTCATCGGCGCCGTTCGAGGTCACCGCAACGATATGGTCACCATGGACCTGATTGGGAACGAGCAGGTTGTGCTCGCACTCGGCGGCACCCATAGCCTCGAGCGCGCGACGACGATTTTCTTGAACAGCAAAGGGGTCATCGCCAACATGCGAGCCCAAGTTGAGTGAGGAGTACGCATCTTCGGAAACGCCACCGGCGCGCTCGGTGAAGGCAAAGCGAACATCGGATGTCGCGCCTTCCACCAACGTAACTCCATCATGGTCGACACGCGAAACGTTGTCCGCACGTGCTGACATACTAAAGCCTCCTAATAACACAAGTATCGCGGCGACGCCGCAGCAGTCCGCGTCATACGGCTGCCATACTTCATCAAAAGGATACCCGCAGCGGTAGGGACCAAACGTAAAGGGAACGTAAGGAGATTGGAGGCTTTCGTTTACAAAGACGCAACACAACAAAAAAGGGTGCGCCCAATCGGACGCACCCCATGCAGGTCGTTGAGAAAAACGAACTAGAAGCTACCACGCTTAAGGAAGTCGGGAAGCTCAAACTGGTCGTTGCCAAAGTTGGGCAGCTCGGTACCACCGACGTTGCGAGTCGGGGCAGCCTGAGCGGGGCTAGCGGCCGGAGCGGTGCGCTGCGGCTCAGCGGAGGCAGCTGCCTTGCTCTGAGACTGCTGAGCAGCAAAGAGCTCGTCCTGACGGTTGACGTTGGAGTCGGAGAAGCCCGTAGCGATGACGGTGATACGCACCTGATCGCCCAGGGACTCGTCGACAACGGTACCGAAGATGATGTTGGCCTCGGGGTCGACGGCGTTGGCGACAACGTCGGCGGCGTCGCTGATCTCCTGGATGCCCAGGTCCTTGGAACCGGCGATGGAGAGCAGCACGCGTGTGGCACCATCGATGGAGCTCTCGAGCAGCGGGCTGGAGATGGCCTGCTGGGCAGCATCGACGGCACGGGTGTCCCCAGAAGAGGTACCGATACCCATCATGGCGGTACCGGCCTGCTTCATGATGGTCTTAACATCGGCGAAGTCCAGGTTGATGATACCGGGGACGGTGATGAGGTCGGTGATGCCCTGGGTGCCCTGGGAAAGGACGCCATCGGCAATCGCGAAGGCCTCGAGCATGGTGGTCTTCTTCTCGGCGATGTCGAGCAGCTTATCGTTAGGGATGACGATCATGGTGTCGACGCAATCGGAGAGGGTCTTGATGCCCTCCTCGGCGCTCTTCTTGCGCTTGCGGCCCTCGAAGGTGAAGGGCTTGGTCACGACGGCGACGGTCAGCGCGCCGACCTCGTTCATCGCGATATCGGCAACGATGGGAGCGGCGCCGGTACCGGTGCCACCGCCCTCGCCGCAGGTGATGAACACCATGTCGGCGCCAGCGAGCGCCTCGGCGATATCGTCGCGGGACTCATCGGCAGCCTTGCGGCCAACCTCGGGGTTGGCGCCGGCGCCCAGGCCGCGGGTAAGGTCGGTGCCGATGTGCACCTTGATATCGGCATCAGAGATCGCGAGTGCCTGAGCATCGGTGTTGATG
>URWM01000354.1 GCA_900551655.1 uncultured Collinsella sp. | reverse complement strand
TCGTGGGCTCGGAGATGTGTATAAGAGCCAGGCTTACACAGATGCGGAATATAGATACCGGCATCGAGCGCGGCTTCCAGGACATTTTGCCCCTCGCGCGCCTCGACCTCGACTCCATTAATCGTTAGCTTCATTCGTTCCCCTCAAAACGTCGCTCTTGTCCAGAAAGGCGCCCGGGACCAAAGCGATCCCGAGCGCCTCGCTTGTAGGGCAAATCCCCGCCCGCACCCAACGCGTGCGCGTCTGCAGGCGCGAATAGCTACGGTGTTACGACCACTCCTCGTCGCCCGCGTCCTCAAAGAGGGCAGCGGCGGCGTTTTCACCGGCGATGCGGCCCGAGTTAAGGCAGAAGCCCATGGTGTTACCCGGAATGCAGTAGTTATAGGAATCGCCATAGATGGTGCAGGCATCGGTGCCAACGCAGTACAGGCCAGGGATGACCTCGTAGTCGTCGGTCATGACCTCCATCTTGTGGTTGATGAGCACGCCACCCAGGGTGCCGTAGGCGCCGCAGTACTGCTTGCAGCAATAGAAGGGGCCCTTCTCGAGCGGCTTCATAAACTCGCGTTCTTTCTCAAAGATGTCGTCCCAGCCGTTGTCGCACATCTCGTTGTACTCGTCGACATTGGCGAGCAGGCCCTCAACATCGATGCCAGCCTTCTCGGCAAGCTCCTCCAGCGTATCGGCCTGGCAGATTGCCGGATAGCCGGCCTCCAGGTCGCGGTTCCACTGCTCCTCAAAGCCGTCGTACAGGTCGTGCGGATGAACGTGGCTGACAATATCCGGACCATCCTTCTTCCAATGCTTGAGCATGCGGGAATCAAAGATGGCATAGGCGACCTTGCCGGGAAGATGGTTGATGGCATTGCCGACAAAGGTGGTGTTGAAGATCTCGTCCTCCGGCATAAAGCGCTCGCCCAGGCGGTTGCACCAGTAGCACGGCTGACGGAATGCGCCCTCGACATAGAAGTGGTTCATGTTGTCGGGGATCTGGTACATAAGCTCCATGGTCACCGGGGTGTGGCCGCCGCCGACCTCGTGGCACATGTTGATGCCGTCGCCGTCCATACCCGGAATGGCAAACGAGAACAGGTCGGTACCCCATTCAAAGTCGAGCTTCTCCTTGATGAGCTTGGCGTTGTGGCCAAAACCGCCCGTGGCGACAATCGCGGACTTGCACGAGATTTGGCACTCCTCGCCGTCCTTGTCCTTGGCGGTCACGCCGCAGATGGCACCGTCCTCGCCCTTGATAAGGCCGGTACCCGGGCACTCAAACATAAACTCGACGCCCAGGTCCTGGGCACGCTCGGTCATGCGCTTGGTCATCGTGGTCGCCGCGCGGGGACCGGGCTCCGAGCCATCTTCGGGCTGCACGACATGCCAGGTGTACTCGCCGTCGGAATAGGCGCGCGTGCGCTCGCGAGCGCGGAATGCCGGACGCACAGAGTTAAACTCCACGCCCATGTCCTGCAGCCATGCAATGGTGTCGCCCGACTTAAAGTAGTAGTCGCGCACCAGGCGGGCATCGACCTGGTAATGGGTGTAGAACATATGGCGACGGAAGAGCTCGCCGGGCGTGACCTTGATCATCGAGGCCTTCTGAAGCGGAGAGCCAGCGGCGGCAGGCCCCATGCCCATGTTGGCGGCGCCGCCGGTAATGGGGGCCTTCTCCAGGGCAATGACGCGAGCGCCCGCCTCGGCTGCAGCGACCGCTGCGGCAAGGCCACTCAGACCCGCGGCGACGACAACGACGTCGGTCTCTAACTGTTTCATGCGAATCCTCCTTTATAGGGCTCTTGGACGAGCCCGGGCTTCATGCGAATTGCATGCGTATCGACAGCCATACTTTCGCTCGAAAACAGGCTCAAAACCATGTGCAGGCGCACCGATGTTTGCCTATAGCGACCACGGGCTTTGTGCGGATGAACCATGCGTTTGGACAAAGCTTACGAGCGCATGGTCCTGGCACCTGTCTCTTATACACATCTCCGAGCCCACGAGACGTAGAGGAATCTCG
>URWM01000353.1 GCA_900551655.1 uncultured Collinsella sp. | reverse complement strand
CTGTTATCGATCGTGCTGGCGATTGCGGGGCTTTGGCGCGCTGGCACCGATGGGCGCTTGGCGGCGCTGGTTGAGCGGGCGGCATCCCATGGCGTTGCCTCGACGTCGGTTATCGACGCCGCTGCGGGCGCTAAGGACATCGCGTTGTATTGATATCGCGCGCGAGGACCGGGCGCAGTCTACGGTCGAGGCCGCTTTTTTGCTGCCAACGTTTTTGACGCTCATCCTTCTCGCCCTGCAACCGGTGTGCCTGCTCTATACGCGCGCGGTCATGGAGTCTGCCGCCGCCGAGACCGCGCGGCTTATGACCACGACGACGGTTGAGGACGACGATGACCTTAAGGAGTTCACTCGCCGCAGACTTGCCGCGGTGCCCAACGTCTCGATTTTTCATGCCGGCGGGCCGCTGTCGTGGGATATCGAGTTGGGGCGGGCCGGTGCCGGCGGCGTTTCGTCCGTGTCTGTTGCCGGCGAGGTTAAGCCGCTGCCCGTGATCGGTGCATTTGTGCAGGCCATGGGCAGTGCGGGTGAGGGCGGCTATGTCGAGCTCAAGGTCGACGTCTCGTATCGATCGCGTCCCGAATGGCTGGAGGGAGATTATGATTCGTGGATTGCTGCATGGGATTAAGCGTTTCTGGTCTAGATGCGTTTTGACGCGCCGTCCGAGCTGCCATCGCAAGCGAGGCGGCTTTATGGGCCGCGCCGGTGTTGATCTGTTTATCGAAGACGGCGCCTATACCACGCTTTCTTCTGCCGTGGTCATCCTAGTGGTGCTCACGTTGTTGTTTTCGTCGACCGCGGCGATATGGAGCATGTCGCGTGCCGGGGATACCCAGGTGGCGGCCGATAGCGGCGCGCTGGCGGGTGCCAACGTAGTGTCGTCCTATCACACGGCTGCCACGGTGGTTGATGCGAGCATCTTGAGTCTGGGGCTAGCGGGGTTTGCCACGATCGGGACGGGCCTGGTCGCCATCCTCATCCCGGGTGCCGAACCAGTTGCCGGCAATATGATCGACACCGGGATCGAGATCATTAAAACGCGTAACAAGTTTGCCAAAAGCGCATCGGAAGGCTTACAGAAAATCGAGACGGCTTTGCCGTATCTGATTGCCGCGCGTGCCACGCAGGCGGTGTCGGCGCAGGATACCGATAGTGTGACCTATACCGGTACGGCGCTTGCTGTGCCCAGGACATCCGAGTCGGACTTCGCTGCGCTCAAAGGGTCAGAGATCTCGACCGATACCATTAAAGACACATCAGACGATTTAGAGCGTGCGGCCGAGGAGCTGCGGAAGGCTTCTGAGGACACGGCGAAGGCTAAAGAGCGCGCTTGGCTGGCGGATTGTGGTGGGTCTGACAAGGGCTCGGTTAGCAGCTGTTCTTGCATGTGGGAGCGTGCGAAAAGTCTAACGGATCTCTCTGGTGCTCAAAATCCGCATTACGCTTCGAGCGTTACATGGGAACCGCAAGTGGCGCTCGATCGCGCGAAGGCCTACTATCGCCAGCGCCTGGCAAATGAGAAACCGCTTGGCGAGGGTCCGGAAAAACAGGCAGATTCTGCTGCACGAAAGGTATTCTTCGCTTATGCGAGCGAAGAAGTCGAGCGGGCATATATAACTGAAAAGGACGGCAAAGTTTCCGCCCACATCCCTTTCCTTCCGCGAAATCCAGATGAGGCGCGGGCGACTGAACTCTATACCGATGCGTGTTGGCCCACGAGTGAAGTAGATAAAGTTACCTATTTGCATTATGGGACTGACTGTCCAAATTACAAAAAAGGAAAGCCAGGTGGGCTGGCATCCGTCGCAGATTTTGACGGTCACGAAACGTGTAGCGAATGCCATTTCGGTGTGTCGTCTTTAGGGTACGTTGCGATTGCAACGACTTCTGTCGAAAGGGGCTTCGAGTACCACTTCGATAAGTTCAAAGAGGCCCTGGAAGACTACGTCGAATGCCGCAACAAAGAGCTCGAGCTCGAGCGTCAGACCGAGGATGAGGCCGACCGTGCGGGCAATGCGTTTG
>URWM01000352.1 GCA_900551655.1 uncultured Collinsella sp. | reverse complement strand
CTGGCAGACCTGGCCGAGAAGCCCGCGATCCACCGAGATAACTTAATCGTCTTCGCCTAACCAATTGACGCTGCAAACGCCCCTAAGCGGCAATCTGACGTTCAATCGTCGGGCATGACCAGAAGGTCAATGCCCTCCTCTTTCACGTCACCTTGCTCGCTTAGGGGCGTTTTCGCTGTCCGCGCCATAACATCGGCGTTTGCGTCTCTAACGAAAAGTAGTCATTGGGGACGTTCTTGTTCGACTAGTCGTTTAAGAACGTCCCCAATGACCACCTTGCATCAATCTAAATAAGTTGCGGTGAGATAGTTCTTGAATTGGCCTTTTTGAGGGCTAAACAGGAACTATCTCACCGCAACTGCGTTGGGGCGTTTTTGGCAACTGGCTTACTTGCTCGCGAACAGCCAGATCAGGATGATCACCAGGATTGTGGCGATGATGCAGGCGATGGCTCCGGTGAATTTGACGCGTGAGTCGCGAGTTCGCTTGCGCACGTCGTCTTCGGCGGCCTCGAGTTGGGCAACTTCGCGCTCGGTCTCGGTATGCTCGGCCTTGTCGCGTGCCAAGGACCCGGCGAGCGATTCGGTGATCTCGGGATGGTCGTGCACCTCGGTCGCCTGCTCGATAATCGACTGCGCATGCGCGGCATCTGCCCGGGCGTTTGCGATGGCCTGCTCTTGCTCGCGGCGTGCCTTGTCCTGCGTGGCGATCTTTTCTCGCAGCTCGCGCTGGCGCGTCGCGGCGGCAGTTTTTGCGGACTGCAGCTCGTCGCGCGCGGCATCTGCCTCAGCCGTTACGGCCTGGTGCGCGCGTTTAGCGTCGGCGATGGGGGCCTGTGCCTGCTCGACGGCCTGCTCGGCGGCGGCAAGTGAATGCTCAAGATCGGCGGTCACGCGCGGAATGTCTTCCTCGGCCTTGCGGAGGGCGTCGGCAGCGTCGGAGATTTGCATAGACAACTCGTTGGTGCGCACAGTGTAATTGGCGGGATTTGCCGAAGGGTTGCGCTGCAGCTCGGCATACTCGCGACGCAAGGTCTCGAGCTGTGCGCGCGTAGCATCGGCGGTTTGTCGTGCGGCGGCGACACCGGTATCGCGCTCAGCCTTCACTTTGTCGCGGATGCGCTTGGAATCTTCGAGTCGACGAACCAGGCGGTTGCCGGTCTCGCGCGAGTTCGCCTCGCGGGCTTCCACGGCATCGAGTGCAGCCTTCAGGCGGAGCTCGGTCGCATCGTCCTCTGCCTTCATTTGTTCGAGCTGGCCCTTGAGCTCCGTCGCTTTGGCGGCATGGGCGTCGCGGTCAATCTCGGCGGCCGCAGCGGTCTTTTGTGCCGTAGTGATTGCCTGGCGTTGATCGGCGATGATCTGATCGTAGCGGCCTGCGATGTCCTGGCGCGTCTCGAGCTCCTCTGCCTGGTCGGCGATGCGCTGCTCAAGCTCGGCTAAATGGGCGCGGGCATCGGCGAGTGCCTTCTTGGCGGCGTTCATCTCGCGCATGGCCGACGCGCCCTGGGCGATAAAAGTGCCCACGGCGTTAGCGGTGTTTGAGACGGCGCTCCCCAGGTCGCGGCTCGTGGCGGGAGCATGCGAGGTGGTCGGGTGCGCGGCCTCGGCGGCATTCGTATCGGCAGTCTGCGGCGCGGCGATATTGCCGGTGCCGCCTTCGATCACGGAAAAGCCCGCTGCGTGCGGGTCGACCGCGTCCGCGCCGATCGTGGGGTGCTCGAGTTGCAGGAACGAGGGCATGGTACTGCCCTGGTCGGCAACCGGGGTCTCGCCGGGCACAAACGTCGAGGCAGCTTCGGCGGCTTCCTCTTCCTCGGCGTCGACATCGGCATCGGCGACAGCGTTCTTCATCGCTTTGACGGCATCCATCATGGAGTCCATGACGGCGTCGAGCTCTTCTTCCGAAGACACCTCGATGGGGCCCGCTGATTGCTGCGGGGCTGCGTCCTTTTTGGGGGCGTCGTCCTGAGCGGCCGAATCGTCGTTTTGCTCGTCGGCATCTGCGGCCGCAGGGGTCTCCGT
>URWM01000351.1 GCA_900551655.1 uncultured Collinsella sp. | reverse complement strand
GGCATACGAGATTCCTCTACGTCTCGTGGGCTCAGAGATGTGTATAAGAGACAGGTCATAAATATCCTCCGATGGGGAAGCAGGTCGTGTTTTAGCTATCGCCATTATAGGTAATCGCCCATAGGTTGCGATGGCGTTTGCTTTGATGTGGTTTGAAGCATTGCGATTAGATAGTTAGACAAACATCTAAATATCGAGTATAGTGTGCGCGTCATGAGAGATGATGAGAGGAGGTCTTATGCCGGGAGAGGGTTTTAAGGCGCTTGCCGATCCAACGCGACGGCGCATTTTGGAGTTGCTGCGCGAGGGCAATTGCACGGCGGGGGAGCTTGCCGAGCATTTCGATATCAGTAAGCCGTCGCTGAGCCATCACTTGGCGATGCTCAAAAACGCCGGGTTGGTGACCGACGAGCGCCATGGCCAAAACATCGTATACAGCTTAAACACCACCGTCATGCAGGATTTAATTGGCTGGTTTATGGGTTTTACAAACAATGAAGGTGATAAGGATGAATAACGAAAACAAGGGCATTCACCCCACAGGGGTATCGTCGCGCGTGTGGATTGCGCTGGTCGCTCTGTGCGTCGCCAATGTCGTAGCGCACCTCATGGTGATGCCGAGCTTGCCTGCGCAGATTCCCACGCACTGGGGCGCGAACGGCGCTGTCGACGGTTGGGGTCCTAGCTGGATGGCCTCCGCGCTCGGCGTGCTGCCTCTGGCGCTTCTCGCAATGTTCTGCGTGGTGCCGCGCATCGACCCCAAAGGTGAGGCATATCGAACCTCGGGCAAGTTCTACCAGGGCTTCGTAATCGCCTTCACCTTGTTCATGTGCGCCATAAGCTGGCTGGGAGAGCTTACGGTCTGGGGCGTGGTGCCGGCGGTCGGTTCGGTTAACGTGCTGATTTCCGGTGTTGTCGGTTTGCTGTTCATCGGCGTAGGCAACTACTTGCCGCGTGTGAAGCAGAACTATACGCTCGGTATCAAGACACCCTGGGCGCTTGCCGATCCCGAGAACTGGCGCCGTACGCAGCGCTTTGGCGGTGCCTGCTTTATGGTGCTGGGTGTTGGCCTGATTGTGATGGGCGTGGCAGGTGCGGTGCTTTCGAATGAAGTCGTCGCCGCGGTGATTGCGGTTCTGGCGTTTGGTTCGGTCGGAGCCGTCTACGTCTACTCGTATCTGCTGTGGCGTAAATCGCAGCGAGCCGTTCGCTAAGGTTGCGGAAAACTAGCGTACGCAGTTCATAGTATGTTCCGGGGGACTTTTCCCAGGTAGTATTAGGGGTGTGGGCAACCATGCCCCTTTTTATTAGAACGCGCGGACCTATTTCTCTGCCTTTTCCAGAAGGACAGGTCAGATGACGTTCCGCAGCTAGATAAGGAGAAATGACTGTGGCGGAGTTTATCTACAGCATGTATCAGGCTCGCAAGGCCCATGGCGACAAGGTAATCCTTGACGACGTGACCCTGAGCTTCTACCCCGGTGCCAAGATCGGCGTCGTGGGTCCCAACGGCATGGGCAAGTCGACCCTGCTCAAGATCATGGCCGGCATCGAGGAAGTCTCCAACGGCGATGCCAGGCTCACCCCCGGCTACACCGTGGGCATCCTGCAGCAGGAGCCGCCGCTCGACGACGACAAGACCGTCATCGAGAACGTGCGCATGGCATTTGGCGACATGATCGCCAAGGTCGATCGCTTCAATAAGATCGGCGAGGAGATGTGCGACCCGGATTGCGACATGGACGCCCTCATGGCCGAGATGGGAAAGCTCCAGGACGAGATCGACGCCGCCGACGGCTGGGATATCGATTCCAAACTCGGCCAGGCTATGGATGCCCTGCAGCTGCCCGATTCTGACATGCCGGTCAACGTGCTTTCCGGCGGCGAGCGCCGTCGCGTGGCCCTGTGCAAGCTGCTGCTCGAGGCTCCCGACCTGCTGCTGCTCGACGAGCCCACGAACCACCTGGACGCTGAGTCGATCCTGTGGCTCGAGCACTTCCTGCACAACTACCAGGGCGCCGTTCTGGCTG
>URWM01000350.1 GCA_900551655.1 uncultured Collinsella sp. | reverse complement strand
CGAGATTCCTCTACGTCTCGTGGGCTCGGAGATGTGTATAAGAGACAGATGTCATTCCACTCATTCATACGACCATGGTTCCCCAAAAAAGCCCACTCGATGCATTCGTTTCCCCAACCGTACGGATTCAGCCCGCCCAGCGTCGTCTATGAACGACCCCGTAAAAACTTAAGGGACACCAATGCAATGTCATCGTCCAGCGCCGATTCGGTAAATCGGTCAAGCTCGCCCAAGACCTTGCCGCAGATTCCCGATACGCCCTCACCCGAGACAGAGAGCAGAAGGTCACGAAGGCGCTGCTCGCCAAAGAACGCTCCGGTGCGGTCGCGGGCCTCAATCGTTCCATCCGTATACATGAAGAGCATGTCGCCAGGAGCGAACGTAAACACTCCCGTCTCGTACACCATGCTCTCAAAGGCACCGATTACGCCCGATTGGCATCCAAGCAGCTCGACCTCTCCCCCACGGGCCTCGCCGCCACCCAGCGGCATCGACTCTGGCCTGATGACCATGGTCGGAGGATGGCCCGCCGAACAATACGTTGCGCGTCCGGCTTTAAGGTCAATCTTGGCGATAAAGGCCGTCACGAACGTCTCGACCCTCGAGAAGCCCATGAGCATGCTGTTAAGGGAGCGTGCCATGCGGGCCGGTCCAGCGCCCTCCCAGGCATATGCCGTCAGGGCCGTCTTGACGAGCGCGGACATCGATGCGGCCTCAATGCCTTTGCCAGACACATCACCCAGAATCATGACGGCGCAGTCGTCGGGAAGACGGATGAGCGTATAGAAATCGCCGCCGACCAACGCCGAGTTCGTGGCCGACAGGTACACCGAATCGGTTGCGATACCCGGAACATCCCCCAGGGAATTTCTCATGCCGATCTGAAGGGTCTGAGCGATATGGCGCTCCTCGCGCTTTTGAGATTCGCCTTCGTAGATCAGTTCAAAGTCATGCGCCAAGTGCACCAAGTAGTCATATTCAAGATCATCAATCGGCTCTTGGCTACTATCACGAAGCAGCAGCGCGCGCGTCGTCGGGCTCTTCGCAACAGAAGCAGGAACAATCGCGTCGTTACTGTGCTTGCCATCACCCTCAGAGCGCGGGCGCCCCGCCTCGATGCCGGAGTCGACGTAGAGACCTTGACAAGGCAGACCATGCGCCCTAAGCCAGCCTCCCATAGGCATCGATTCGTCAACGCGAGTTATACGGACGTGTTTAAGGTCCTCGGCACTCGTACCGCCCAAAACAGATGCCTCAAAGCCATCAGGGCCAGCCCCCAGACGTGCCGCTGGCGCCGTCGTGGAAAAGAAAAGCTTCTCGGGATCGTCCGGCAAAGCAACGCGACTGCCGCCTTCAAAATCTATGACGTAGGAATCCAGACTGGCGTCATACTCAACAGGGCAAAAATGGCAGTTAAGCATATTGCAGATCTCGGACGATACCGCCTGGGTAGCCGCGGCGGAATCGTCTAGAAAGGTAAACAACTCATCACGCAAGACATTGAGCGAGCGGCCAAGCTCGGCCGTGCGACGGGCGCGAAGGCTCGATGCCATACCGACCAGCTGGATAGACAGGTAATCGCAAATGACCTCGAGCACATTAACGTCATAGGCGAGCGGTGCCTGAGGGCGTTTCCAACCAACTTCCAGCACGCCAAGAATCTGCGTACCGTAAAAAACGGGAAGACAGATCTCGCTGCGGTACGGAGGCATATCCTGTATGCGCAACAGGTGCTTAGAACGATTGTCCAAGTCCATAAACATACCGGAGGCGGCCTTATCACCCTCAAGGTCCTGTTGAATCGACAAGCGACAGGCACGCGACTCACGAAGAACATACGTCGGAATGCCAGCACCATACGGCAAAAACTCAGGCAGGTAGCTGTCGTACAGCTCCTTGGAAACACCGCGAAGTTTAAAACCGCCGCTCTCAGAAAAATAGATAGCGGCACCCGAAGCATCGAGCGTTCCTACAAGCTGGTTCAAAACGGTATCAAGTAGGCTGGGTAACTCATCGGAGCCCACAGTGCTCATAATG
>URWM01000349.1 GCA_900551655.1 uncultured Collinsella sp. | reverse complement strand
GAGATTCCTCTACGTCTCGTGGGCTCGGAGATGTGTATAAGAGACAGTTGCTACGACGTCATCTACAAGTGCCTCGAGGACCTCGACGCTGCCCGTATCGGCATGCTCAAGCCCACCGAGGTTGAGGTCTCCACGGGTTCTGCGACCGTTCTGGACACCTTCAAGGTTCCCAAAGTCGGCATCGCCGCCGGTGTCCGCGTCGAAGAGGGCGAGATCGCCGCGACCGATTCCGTACGCCTGGTGCGCGACGGCATCGTGGTCTTCAACGGTAAAATCGCCTCGATGCGTCACTACAAGGACGAGGCCAAGAGCCTCAAGAGCGGCTCCGAGGGCGGTATTGGCCTGGAGAACTTCCAGGACATCAAGCCTGGCGACACCATTGAGGGCTTCCGCATCGACCAGGTTGCCCGTACCGAGTAGGGGGTAGCGCTATGAAGCAAACGCAGGCAACCCGCCGTCTGGGCGAGCAGCTTCGCGAGAAGCTCGGTTATATCCTGCTCTTTGAGGTTTCCGATCCGCGTCTCGACCTGGTCACCCTGACCGCGGTCGAGGTCGCGGTGGACCGTTCGTTCGCGCGCGTGTACGTGTCGTGCGACGCGAGCCGCTACGACGAGGTCATGGAGGCGCTTGCCAGCGCCAAGGGCCGCATCCGTAGCCTGTTGGCCCGCTCGCTCGATTGGCGCGTCACGCCCGAGCTCGATTTTCGCATCGATCGCTCGACCGATGAGGCCGAGCGCATCACGCGCGCGCTGGAAAACGTTCCCGCCACGCTTGCGATCGAAAAGGACGAGGACGGCTATCCCATAGCGGATGCCGCCCAGGAGGCAGCTTTAGATGAGTAATTCCGCCGACCTCGCATCGTGCGAGTCTGCAGATATTCAGCGACGCATCCTCGAGCTCATCGAGGGTGCGTCCTCCATTGCGATTTCGGGACATACGTCTCCCGATGGTGACGCTCTGGGCTCTGTGCTGGGTCTGGGCTTATCGCTTATGAAGTTTTTCCCCAACAAGGACATTGCCCTGCTGCTGGCAGACGATGACCCGGTTCCGCGCATCTACCGCTTTATGGAGGGTGCCGACCGTCTGATGCCGGCATCTGCGTATACCGGCAATCCGGACCTGTTCATCTCAGTGGACGTGCCGGTCGTCGAGCGTCTGAACAACTCCGCCGAGGTGCTCCGCCGCTCGTCGCATGTGGTGTGCTTCGATCACCATCCGGCGCGCGAGGAATTTGCCGAGCTGAGCCTGAGGTGCGTCGACGCCGCCGCCTGCGCCATGATCATCGACCGATTTTTGGATAATTGCGGTATTGTGGCTCGCAATGGCGTGGCGACCTGCCTGCTGTGCGGCCTGGTGACCGATACCGGTCGCTTTCAGTATCAAAACGCCGATGCCGCTGCGTTCCATGCCGCCTCGCGCCTGGTCGCGCACGGTGCCGATCCTGCGCGCGTCGCGCTCGAGGTCTATCAGAGTATGCGCGTAGAGTTCTTGCATCTCAAGTCCATCGTTATGGGCCGCATCAAGACAGTGGCGCACGGTCGCGTGGCATATAGTTATGCGTACCAGAGCGACCTCGAGGCCTGCGGCGTCACTTCGGACGAGTGCGACGGTCTGGTCGATGTGGTGCGTTCGGTGATGGGCGTTGAGGTCTGTCTGTTCCTAAAGGGCATCGACGGCGATACTAAGGTGCGCGGCAACCTGCGTTCCAAGGGTGACCTCGATGTGTCCGAGATCGCTGCCAACTTTGGCGGTGGCGGTCATCATGCCGCCGCCGGCTTTTCCAACAACGGAACGATTCGCGAGACGCTCGCCGTGGCACTCCCCATGCTGGCCGAGCTGGTAGGGGAGGATCCCGCTTCGGTGACCGTCGAGCTCTAACATTTTGGATGGTACATGGCTCGTCGTACGCCTTCTCAATTGAATATGCTGCTCGCCGTCGATAAGCCGGTGGGCTGTACGTCCCACGACGTGGTATCGAAGTGCCGACGCGCCCTTCATGAGCTGTCTCTTATACACATCTCCGAGCCCACGAGACGTAGAGGAATCTC
>URWM01000348.1 GCA_900551655.1 uncultured Collinsella sp. | reverse complement strand
ACCTAAGCCTTCGTCGGCAGCGTCAGATGTGTATAAGAGACAGGGGCTGGGAGGGCCTGTGTGACCTCCCTGTGATACAGCTCGTCGACTGCAAGGTCGCAGGGAAGATCGACGAGCCTTCCCCAGAGGGGAACGAGCCCGTCGTCGGGAGCCTCGGGCTGCTTCTCGAGCACCTGGGCAACGCTTCTCTTCAGCCAGTAGCGGTGCTTGTCGAGGAATGCCTGTGCCTTCTGCCGGTTGGTCTGCCAGGGGATGCTCATGACGGCGGTTCCGTCTGACCTGACGCGCAGGTTGAAGTTCTTGACGCGCTTTTTGGTAACGACGACGGGGATGGGCGTCCCATCCGGTCGGGGTACGGAAATCGTAAATTGCTGCGTCAAAAGTTATCCTTCAGATTGGGGACGGGCCGGCATGTCAATCGCTTGACATGCCGGCCCGCTCAAGGGATGTGAAACTAATAACGCTCAAAGAAGGCAAGCGCGTTGTCGCTGCAGAGCTTCTGCATCACGGTCTTGCCAAAGCGCTTGGAGAGCATGTTCTGGAACTCGGGCATCATGCTGGCATCGGAGAGGAAAGCAGGCACCGTGGCACCGTCCCAGTCGCCGCCGAGTGCGATGACATTTTCGCCGCCTAGGTCGAGCCAGTGTTCGATATGGGCTGCCAACTGGTCGAAGGTGACATCTGCGGCGGTCTCGTCGGTTGCTTCGTTGGATAGGAACTCGCTGCAGTAGTTGAGGCCGACGATGCCACCCATGTCGCGAATGGTGCGGAACTGGTCGTCGGTGAGGTTGCGCTTGACGCCGCAAACCGCACGGGAGTTGGAGTGGCTGGCGACGAAGGGGCGCGTGGCGTGGGCGACAACCTCGTCAAAGCACTCGTCGTTGAGGTGGGAGACGTCGAGTACCATGCCGGCGTGCTCCATCTGCGTGAGCGACTCGATGCCGGCGGCGGTGAGGCCGGCGTGGGTGTCGTGGCCGCTCGCGAGCGGTCCCTGCGCGTTCCAGCTGAGTGACGACATAAGCACGCCCAGGCTCTTGAGCACCTCGATCAGTGCGGGGTCCTCGGCAAAGAACGTGGCATTTTCGATGGTGTGGATGCAGGCGACCTTGCCGTCTTTGAGTGCGGGGCGAATGTCTGCGGCGCTGCGCACGTTGACCATACGGTCGTGGTTGAGCATTGCCTGGCCGCTCATATGCGCCATGATCTGCGCCTGGAAGCGCGCGGCGTGGGCGGTGGGAATCTCGTCGGGGACAAACGTGGCAAAGCACTGCGCCCAAGGAGATTTGCCGATCTTTGCGAGCGAGATGGCGCAGGCGTTGCCCTCGATAAGGTCGAAATCTTGCGGATGCGTTTCGTCGCCGGGGAAATAACCGTCGGTGCCGGCGGTAAAGCGCAGGTCGAGATCGAGCGTGGCCCAGCCGATTCGGTCGGCAGTGTCGCAGTGTAGGTCAAATACGGGATATGCCATGGTTCCTCCGGTTGCAGCGTTTCTTTGCAAACTGTCATTGAATTGTATGACTAGGGTATAGTTAGCGCCATATGTTCACGGCGGCCCGCGTTGTGCGCCGCCCTTATCACGGAGGTTACCATGTCCAACCAGGGCAAGAAGGTCAAGACCCATTATCGCGGCACGCTCGATGACGGCACGCAGTTCGATAGCTCCTACGATCGCGGCGAGCCGCTGGAGTTCACCTGCGGCGCCGGTCAGATGATCAAGGGCTTCGATGCCGCTGTCGCTACCGTAACCAATGAAGTTCGTCGATTCGTCATACGGCAGCCCGGCGTCAAGCAGTGCGCCGCTGGCCCCGCGTAGACGCAAACCGCTGGAACTTTCCACGTGCGCCAGTTCGGTTCGTGGCGAATACCCGTCGCCGACAATGGCGATGCGGTGGCATCCGCATTCGATGAGATGCTGCACTGCCGCCCGCGCGCCGTCTTCGTTCGGGAAATTCACTGTATCGAACGTGGGCGTTTCCTCGCAGGCGTCAATCAGAACCAGCGGTCGGCCGTGGTTGATCGCGGAAAGCGGCACACCGGCATTCAGGCCCGAAGCGTG
>URWM01000347.1 GCA_900551655.1 uncultured Collinsella sp. | reverse complement strand
CCTTCGTCGGCAGCGTCAGATGTGTATAAGAGACAGTTTACGACTTGTTAGGCGTCGATGCTCCGCGCGATATGGCGGCACTTATCGAGCCGTCGGCGGCGGGCACGCTCACCGAGCCGGATATCGTAGCCGCATCGATGCGCGTCGCCCCGGGCGTTACGCTCTGGGGTCCCGTCGCGGCGCCCGAGCAAGCCGAGCTCATGGCACGTCCGGTGGAGCTACTGCTTGATGTCCTGCGTCGCGAATCCGACGTGGTCTTTATCGATACCTCGGTCTTTTGGGGCGACGCCGTGGCGGCTGCGGTGGCGGCGAGCGACCGTTGCCTGGTCGTAGGCGATGCGGCGGTATCGTCCGCGACGTCCGCGGCACGCGTTATCGAACTGGCGAGCCGTGTGGGCGTGCCGCGTACGCGCATGAGTGCCGTGTTCAACCGGTTTGGTGCGCGCGGTGCCGACGAGGACGTCGCCATGCGCTTTGAGATCGCCTGCGCACTGAGCTCCAAGATCCGCATCGCCGATGGCGGTCAGGACTTGGCCGCGCTCATGGCATTCGGTCGCGCCGACGAGGCAGTGGGTCAGACGAGCGCTTTTGCGACCAGCGTGCGCGAGGCCACGCGCGAGATGCTCGTGGAGCTGGGCTGCGCCGTCGGTCCCTGGAGCGATATGGTCGCCGACCGCGCGACCCGCACCGAGCGCCCGCGCATCCGTCTTCCCTGGTCGCGTGAGGGTGATTCGCGATGAGTCTGCAGACGAGGATTAAAGCCGCTGGCGCGGCCGCCGCGGCTGCCCCCGTTGATGCGGGACGCCGCCGTGCCGTTAAACGCCGCACCAAGCGTGCGGTGATGGACCGCATGGGCTACGACGAGGTGGCGCGCATCAGTGCCTATCTCGATTCGGCCCTTGCCCGCTCCGAGCTACGTCCGGCGGTGGAAGCGGCGCTCAACGTGGAAGAGCCGACCGACTTGGCGACGCCTGAGCGTGAGACCATCATCGACGAGATCCTAGATGACGTGGTGGGCCTGGGACCGCTGCAGCCGCTCATCGAGGACGACACCGTTACCGAAATCATGATCAACGGCTGTCGTTCTGCTTTTTTTGAGCGCAGTGGCGTTTTGTATCCCATCGAGCACGCGTTTGAGGACGACGAGCAGATCCGTGTGCTCATCGACCGTATCATCTCGCCGCTTGGCCGTCGTATCGACGAGCGTAGCCCCATCGTCAACGCCCGCCTCAAGACGGGCTATCGCGTCAACGCGGTGATTCCACCCGTGGCGATCGACGGGCCAATCCTCACCATCCGTAAGTTCTCGGACCGTATCTGTTCGTTGGACGAGCTTGTGGGGTTGGGGTCACTGCCGCTTTGGTATGCGCAGCTGCTGTCGTGCGCGGTGTCGCTGCGACAGGACCTGGCGGTTGCGGGAGGCACGGGATCTGGTAAGACCACCCTGCTCAACGCGTTGTCATGCGAGATTTCCACCGGCGAGCGCATCGTGACGATCGAGGATTCCGCCGAGCTCAAGTTTGCACATCACCCACACGTTGTTCGTCTGGAGGCGCGTGAGGCGTCAATTGAGGGCGAGGGCGCGGTGACGATTCGCGACCTGGTGACCAATGCTCTGCGTATGCGCCCCGACCGCATCGTCGTGGGCGAGGTGCGCGGTGCCGAGTGCTGCGACATGCTGCAGGCCATGAACACGGGCCACGACGGCTCGCTCACCACGCTCCATGCGGGTACCGAGCAGGAGACCGTGGTTCGCCTGACGCTGCTTGCGCGTTACGGCATCGATTTGCCGAGTGAGCTTATCGAAGAGCAGATCGCCATGGCACTCGACGGCATCGTGATGTCCGAGCGCCATGCAGATGGCAGGCGCTTTGTGGCCTCATATTCGGGGGTTCACCGCGGCGCGTCGGGCGGTGTTGAGCTCGAACGCTACGTGACGTTCGATGCCGCCGAACGCACCTGGATGCTCGACCGCGAGCCGCCGTTTATTGCGGAGGGCTTGCGGTCGGGAACGCTCACGCAAGAGGAGGGGGACGAATGGCTGTCTCTTATACACATCTGA
>URWM01000346.1 GCA_900551655.1 uncultured Collinsella sp. | reverse complement strand
TCTACGTCTCGTGGGCTCGGAGATGTGTATAAGAGACAGCAACAAACCTGCCAAAAAAGGACAGGTTTATTTTGGCAGGTTTTGCCCGCAAAGGGTAACGGGACCGAGGATGCCGCTCGGGGCGACGGGTTCGGTGAGGGCGAAGATGTCGGGAATCGCATGATCGAGCGTGTTGATGACGTCGACGGTGAGTTCGTGCGTGCCGGCGGCAAGCGGGTTGATGGCAAAGCGATAGGGCGGACAGATGCGTGTGCCGAGTGGGTGTCCGTCGAGCGTAAGTGTCGCGACTTCGTAGACATCTCCCAGGTCGATCGTGGCATCGGCAAGGTCGTTCGCCAGCTCGAACAATGTGCGATAGCGGAACGTCCCGCATGCATCGGGGAATCGCTCGGCCGTGAGATCGCACAAGTGCTCGAGTTCCTGCGGGGCACCAAAGGTTCCGCTGCCGGCGGGGGAGAGGGCGACGGTCCAAGGTCCGTTGATGTCGAGGGCGAGCGCATCGCTCGAGCCCATGTCTGCGCCGTCTCCGGACTCAAACTCGCCGTCCGTCTCCAAGGCAACGAGGCAGCTCTCGAAGGGTGCGAGCTCAAGCGTTCCGTCAAACGCAACAGGATCGGTGCCGTTCAGCAGGTCGAGGCGCGTGCCACAAAGTCGCTCGCCCTGCGCGAGTTTAACTGTGCAGTCGATGCGCTCGTGCGGGTGTTCGTTGACCAGCATGACGTAGGTCTCGCCGGCGTGCTCGTAGCGAAGCACGCGCAACCAGGGCTGGGGCGTGTCGGTGACAACCGTCTGCAGCCCAACGCTCGCCAGCACGCCCGCCATATCGGCAAGCGGAGTCGCTGCAAGTTCACCCAGTTCAACCACGCCATCGGCGTCGTAAAGCGTGCTCGGCACCTCGTCGACGGCAAGGACCATAACGCTCGCTGCCATCATGCGCCTCACGGCCTGCGCCGTCGCCGAGCCAATAAATGAAGCTCCTGGCATAACAAACGCCTGGTAACGGCAATCGTTTATGGTAAGCATTCCATCGGCAATCGAAACCTCGTAACGGTCCTCATCCTCAAAAGCCTCGGCGGGCACAAAATCAAAGTCGATCTGCGCACGCGTGAGCTCGGCAGCCCCGCGCTCGATAGGCATGGCGCTGCCGGCCCACTCGGCATCGGCGTGGTACAGGACGGCGACGGGACGCGTGGCGCTGCCTCCCGAAAGCAGCGTGGCAGTGCGGTTCATATAGCTCATGAGCTGGCCAAAGTGCGGCCATTGCGGATTGTTGCCGTGCGCGTAAAAGTGCGGCGGACAGTCCCAATCGGGGAAGGGCGCCATGCTAAACGCGTGCGGCGTAAACCAGTTAATACCGCGGACGAGCATGTGGTCGGCGATCCATTTCATCTCGCGCAGGCCCTCGTGCCAACCGAAGGCGCCAAAGACCTCGGCCATGCAGCGCCCCTGCTTTTTTGGGTCGAGGCGCGCGGCCGAAGAGCCCAGCTTGGCAAGTGCGTAGGTAAAGAACTCCATGTTCCACGCGCCGTGGAAGTAGCTGTAGCGCCCGTGGTCGACGCCAGGGACAAGCTGGTTGATGACAATGTCGATGCCCGCCATATCTTGTCCGGCGACCGCGCGGAAGTAGTGCCCGGCGCCCTGGCCCAGGCGCGTGTGGCAGCTTTTGTCCTCAATCACATGCCCGATGTGCATGACGCCGTGCTCGCGGCACCAGTCGCCAATCTGCTCGTCAAAGCATGCGCGGTAGAGTTGCGTGGCAATGTCCATGTAGGTGTGACGGACTCGGGCACCATCTGCCTCGCGCGTCCAAAGGCCGTGTAGCTTGGTGAGCCAGCTCGCGCCCAACGCCTCGTACAAACGGCGGGCAAGCTCGTCCGACCACGGCAGCGCCAGGTCGCCTCTTCCGATAAAGCTGCTGGTAGAGGCGTCATCGAGTGCCGTGCCCTTCTCGTTCATAAAGCCAGGCTCATCGGTAAAGAAGCCTAGGATGGTGCGGCCGAACTCGTCGCCCAGATGCACAAACTGTCTCTTATACACATCTGACGCTGCCGACGAAGGCTTAGGTGTAGATCT
>URWM01000345.1 GCA_900551655.1 uncultured Collinsella sp. | reverse complement strand
TACGTCTCGTGGGCTCGGAGATGTGTATAAGAGACAGTTTTAGAACCTAAAATCGGCTGAAATGCAGAGATTTGATATTACAAGCATAATAGAAGGAGCACCATCGGCGAATGTGACAAAGGAACTGTCCCTTTGTCACATTGCGCTCAACTACTCGTCGACGATCTCGGCGAGCCAGACGTTGAGGGTGTCGACCTCGGGGCAGCAGAACTTTGCCGTACCGGGCTCGTTGCCGGGCACGGTTCCGCCATAGCGCAGGATATCGATATAGGGAAAGCCCACGTGACAGGCCATGGCGCACATCTTGCCGCGATCGCGGTCGAAGTCGAAGACGTCGCCGGGCTTGTGACCATGGTGGCAGCGGCACGCACCCAGCTGATCCACGCAGCTCACGCGGATACGCGGACGCTTGCCACGCGGCGCGCCGAGCGGCCTATTCTCGCCCGCAGGCTTGACGCCGCCCTCGCCAGCATTACTCATGGTCAATCACATCCAGGCAGGCCTCGATGGGAAGGCCGGCCGACTTGTCCTCTTGGTCGGCATTGCGCTCGATAAGCTCAGCCACCACACGCATGGCATCGGACGTCGCGCGCTGCAGACTCCAACCGGCCATCACGCGACCGACGAGCACCGCCGAGAACGTATCGCCCGTGCCCGGGAAATAGACCGGAATGAGCTCAAAGGGAATCGTAAAGTACTCCCCCGCCACATGGTCGTAACCGATAACCGCGTTCGCGCCATTGACTACGGCGCTCGTAATGACCACAGATTTGGCATCCAGCTCGCGCACGGCGTCCACAAGGTCACGGGCCTCATCGGGCGTAATTTGCTCGACGATAGGCGTGTCGGTGAGCAAACAGGCCTCGGTGTAGTTGGGAACCGCGTAGTCTGCGCACTCCAGCAGATGCCGCATAAGGCCGATCGTGGACTCGGGCACGCCGGCGTAGAGCTTGCCGTTGTCGCCCATGATGGGGTCGACGAACACCTTGGTGCCCTTTTGCGCACGGCGGTGGCAAAAGTCCGAGATGATGCGCGTCTCTTCCTCGGTCACAATAAAGCCGGTGGAGATGGCGTCGAACTCAAAGCCGAGCTCCTCCCAGATGGCGAGGCTCTGGCGCACGTACTCGGTGGTGTCGTGGATGTAGAACTTGGGATAGTTGAGCGTATCGGAAACGAGCGCCGTTGGCAGGTTGTGGATGCGGTAGCCCATGTGCGACAGCACCGGCAGCATGGCGGAAAGCGCGACCTTGCCGTAGCCGCACATATCGTTAATCAGCAGCAGCTGAGTATTCTTCATGAAAGTCCCCCTTGGGTCGGGCGCGGCGCAACGGCGCCACAGTGCAACTAAGTGTAGCGCAGGAGGCGTTGTGAGCGATCGCTAGGGTCGCGAAGAGCGCATTGTTGCGGATAGGTTCCGGAAATGGGGACTGTTTGCTCCATAACGGCCTAGTTGACTCTACTCATATAGTGCCATTTCAAAACTATGCCTATTTACTACGTTTAACCGCCCACCCCCAACCACAACAAATTTCGCTTCAACAAAACCGCAGGTAGATAGCTTGCGCTTTTTCAGAAACAGCCGTTGTGGTCGGGGATGCCGGATTCATCGTAGTAATTAGGCATAGTTTTTGGCGAGGCCGCTTCGAATGGCGTCATCGCAGCCCAAAGTGATCCCTTTTCCTCCGTCCCCAAGGGATCACATGCACCGAAGCGGACCGTGGCGGAATCACATGTTGAGGACGGACAGCGAAAGCGTTCCTAAGCGAGCAAGGTGGCGTGAAAGAGGAGGGCATAGGCCTTGTGGCCATGCCCGACGATTGAACGCCAGATTGCCGCCTAGGAACGTTTGCAGCGTCGAGCGGTTACGGCGTTTGGTAAAACGCCGTAACTTAATAAGTTTGGTACCTTGACATTTATTTCTTGCACTCCTAAATTAGTTAGGCACAAAACAATTGCACTACCTAACTAAAGAAAGGAGCGACACCATGTGCGATGACCACATCGGCCTCTGCCCCCACACGCCGGGCGGCGACCCCCATGAACCCGCAGATGCGCCCGCGGCACAGTCCCAATC
>URWM01000344.1 GCA_900551655.1 uncultured Collinsella sp. | reverse complement strand
CGTCTCGTGGGCTCGGAGATGTGTATAAGAGACAGGTTCTTGTCGGCTCCAATACCCTTGTCCTTGGTAGCCCTGGCGGTGACGGCTCCGCTGTCGTCAATCGTGATATTGCCGTTTGCCCTGATGCCATCCGATGCACCCGTGGCGTTGACGTTGCCCGAACCTTTGATAGCGAGATCACCTCCGGCATTGATGGCATCAAACCCAGTGCTCGTGGCGTTGACGGATCCGGCTCCGTCGATGTTGATATTACCCGTGGAGAGGATAGCGTCCTCAGTAGATGTCACGCTGAGCGTGCCGCCCTCGTCGCCTTGGATATTGAGCTCGGCATTCTCGTTAGTGCCATGAAAAACGTTGATGCTTTCGATCCATTCGGCAGTGACGATGTTGGTTCCCGAGTAATTCACGTTGAGCTTGCCTGCGGCCTGGATCTCGCCGCCGTTATAGTTGTTGAGCTTCAAGTCGTCGGCGCCGTCCCACGACCAGGTACCGGCCTCGTCGCTCGCCGCGGTGTTGTACTTGTTGCCGCCGACCTTGACCCATTCCGCTGCGAGCGAGACGCTCGGCATGAGCAGCGAGCTCACCGTAAGCGCGCAGGCCAGGCCGCAGACGATGCGGCGTGTCACGCGGCGCCAGCTGCCGTGTGCGAGCGGCGTGCGACGGCGCACGTCGGGCTCGGCAAAATGGGCTCCAGAGGTTTTGTCATTGCGCTTGGGGGTCGTGAACAAGGCGGCCATGGTTACTCCCATCCTCATAGGGCCTATGCGATTACGCCCAGCATATCTGCAGGATGTAGCCGGCGGTAGTGCCGTTTGGAGGGCAAAATGTCCAAAACTTGGGAAGCAATACATCGCGCATCCGTGCGTTGCCTGGGCTTAAAAGAAAAGCGCGGAGCCGCTCGATGCGACTCCGCGCTTTGGTGTTCTGCTTTGGCAGCTTTGCCGTTACGCTACGAAGAAGTAGACGAGGAAGGCAAGGGCTGCGATCCACATGAGCGGCTTGATCTTGGAGGCCTCGCCCTTAAAGAGCGCGACGATCACGTAGGCGATGAAGCCCAGGCCAATGCCGGCAGAGATGGAGTAGGTGAAGGGCACGCCGGCGACAATCATGAACGCCGGGAAACCCTGCGACACGTCGGACCAGTCGATCTCGGAGGCTTCGCTCATCATGAGGTAGCCGACGTAGACCAGAGCACCGCAGGTGGCGGCGCTGGAAACGATGGTGACGATGGGGGAGAAGAACGCGGCGAGAATGAACAGCACGCCGGTGGTGACGGAGGTGAGGCCCGTGCGGCCACCGTCGGCAGCGCCAGAGGTGGACTCGACGAAGGTGGTGATGGAGGAGACGCCCATGAAACCGCCCACAGCAGCGGCGGCAGAGTCGACGATCAGAATCTCCTTGATATTCTCGACGTTGCCGTCGTCGGTGAGGAACTCGCCCTGCTTGGCCACGGCCATCGCGGTGCCCATGGTGTCGAAGAAGTCACTCATGAGCAGCGAGAAGGCCACGACGAGCAACATCGGGTCGGTCAGGACCTTTACGATGGCCATGTTGCCGTCTGCGGTGCTGGCAAACGGGGCGCCAAAGGTCGAGAAGTCGAGCGGTGCGATGAGGCCCTCGGGCGCATGAGTGACGCCCAGCGGGATACCGGCGATAACGGCGACGATGATGCCGATGAGCAGCGAGCCCGGCACGTTGCGGGAAGCCAGGGCGACCGTCACGACGATGGAGATGATGCCGACGATAAAGGTGGGGGAGGTGATGTCGCCCAGGCCGACAAGCGTACCGGCGCCAGCGGTGATGATGCCGGCGTCGCACAGGCCGATCATGGCGATAAACAGGCCCAGACCCACCGAGATGGCGTGGCGCAGGACCACGGGGATGGCGTCCATGATGGCCTCGCGCAGGCCGCACAAAACGAGCAGCAAGATGACGATGCCCTCAAGGAAGATGACGCCCATGGCGACGTGCCAGTCGCCGCCGCACATGGTGGCGGTAATGCCGGCGACCATGGCGTTGATGCCCAGGCCCGAGGCGCAGGCGAGCGGACGGTTGGCAAAGATGCCCATGCAGATGGTCATGATGCCGGCGCCCAGAC
>URWM01000343.1 GCA_900551655.1 uncultured Collinsella sp. | reverse complement strand
GAGATTCCTCTACGTCTCGTGGGCTCGGAGATGTGTATAAGAGACAGGCGTCAAGGTGCAGTCGACCGACCAGGGTGCCTACGACACGCGCAAAGAGTGTGCCCACATGTTTGGCTGGGATAGCGAACCCGAGCGCGTGGTCGTCGAGACCATGCTCGTGGGTGGCGGCTTTGGCGGCAAGGAGGACGTGTCCATCCAGCATCTGGCCGCGCTCGCTGCCTATAAGTTCCAGCGTCCTGTGAAGTGCAAGCTCACGCGTGCCGAGTCGCTCGCGTTCCATCCCAAGCGTCACGCCATGGACGGCACCTTTACACTGGGCTGCGACGCCGAGGGCAACTTTACCGGCCTGGACTGCGAGATCAACTTTGACACCGGTGCCTACGCGTCGCTGTGCGGCCCGGTGCTCGAACGCGCCTGTACGCATGCCGTCGGCCCCTACAAGTACCAGAACACCGACATCCGCGGCTTTGGCTACTACACCAACAACCCGCCCGCGGGTGCGTACCGAGGCTTTGGCGTTTGCCAGTCCGAGTTTGCGCTCGAGAGCCTGATCGACCTGCTGGCCGAGAAGGTCGGCTTGGATCCGTGGGAGATCCGCTACCGTAACGCCATCGAGCCGGGCGAGGTTCTGCCCAACGGCCAGATTGCCGATTGCTCCACGGCGCTTAAGGAGACGCTGCTCGAGGTCAAGGATGCCTACTACGCGCATCCCGGACATGCCGGTATCGCCTGCGCCATGAAGAACGCCGGCGTGGGCGTGGGCCTGCCCGATGCCGGCCGCTGCAAGATTCGCATCGAGAACGGCGTGGCCGTGGTTTATGCCGCCACATCCGACATCGGCCAGGGCTGCAACACCGTCTTTTTGCAAGACGTTGCCGAGGCCTGCGGTCTGCCGCTTCGCTGCATCGCCAACGGCGAGTGTTCCACCGAGAACGCTCCCGACTCCGGCACCACGTCTGGCTCGCGTCAGACGGTCGTGACCGGCGAGGCCGTACGCGGTGCCGCCTTCCTGCTGCGCGATGCCATGGTTGGCATCGAGGCCGGCAAGCCCGCACCCGATGCTCCCGTGAGCGCGCATGGTGACGGTGTCAAGATTGAGTACGACGACGGTCGCGCATATCAGCTGCGCGCGCAGGAACTCGTCGCCGGCCAGGGCATGCATCCCCAGGATCCCGCGACCGCCATCAAGGCGCTCGAGGGATGCGAGTTTGGCTACGTGTATCTGGAGCCGACCGACAAGCTGGGCGCCGACGTTCCCAATCCCAAGAGCCACATCTGCTACGGTTTTGCCACGCATGTGGTCATTCTGGATGATGACGGCCGCGTGAGCGAGGTCTATGCCGCGCACGATTCCGGCAAGGTGGTCAACCCCATCTCCATCCAGGGCCAGATCGAAGGCGGCGTGCTCATGGGTATGGGCTATGCGCTTACCGAGGACTGGCCGCTCAAGGACTGCGTACCCCAGGCAAGGTACGGTACGCTCGGGCTGTTCCGTGCGCCCGAGATTCCGGATATCCACGCCATTTACGTGGAGAAGGACGAGCTGCTGCCTGTGGCATATGGCGGCAAGGGCATCGGCGAGATCGCAACGATCCCCACGGCGCCCGCCGTACAGAACGCCTACCGCGCGTTTGACGGCAAGCTGCGTCCAGATCTGCCCATGGTGGATACGCCGTACAGCCGCGCCCGTCACCGCGGGTAGGGTAGAGTGTGGACAGTCATTACTGACGGGCTGTCCACACTCAGCATCAACAGCATACGCTGCGCCTTTGGCCCCGGCTCCATCGCGAGCCGGGGCTTTTTGTTTGGAGTGGAAGCTGCATCCCAGATTCGACGCTCAGAGTGGGATCCGTTTTCGGTAGAGGCATCAAATGGAACATGCGCCCCAGGGCCCGCAACGGCGCCGCCGCGCAACTTTATGTCCGCACGGGCGCCTATCCTTACGGCAATGTAGCCGCTTATGTAACAAGCGGCATTTGACGGAGAAAGGCCCTAACCGTGTCAGCTGAAAAGACGCCGTGTATCTCGGCTATCGATACGACGAACTTTGCGCGCCAGATTGCTGTCTCTTATACACATCTCCGAGCCCACGAGACGTAGAGGAATCTC
>URWM01000342.1 GCA_900551655.1 uncultured Collinsella sp. | reverse complement strand
TCGGCATCGACAAACGATGCCACCGCCTGCATATAGTCAGGAATAATATCCGCGGTGCGATATTGCCCCTCGATCCCCATTGGCTCGGGAGCCATGGTCTCTTCGAGCTCTTCGATGACATCCTGGTTGGCGGTCGAGCCGTCACCCATGCGAATCTTGAGGCACAGATAACCCTGCGGATGATGGGACCCCGTCACCATGAGCGCGCCGCACGCCTCACCGTCATAAGCCGCCGCCCACGTAAGGGCAGGGGTCGGAACAGGTCGCGAAGCGAGCACGGCGTCCAGCCCGTGCGCTGCTAGCACGCCCGCCGCAAGCTCAGCGAACTCGCTCGCCAGGGGCCGGGTGTCGAACCCTATATATACCGTTTTGCCCGGATTGGTCTTTTGCCACAACTCGCCGACGGCATCGGCGATACGGGCAACGTTATCGGCAGTGAAGTCCTCATCGACGCGAGCGCGCCAACCGTCAGTTCCAAAATGAATTATCGCGCACACGCGCAGACACCTCACAGTGTTTGGATCATGGTACGCATGGGGTATACCCGCAACATGCACTCGGCAACCTGCCGGCACCAGCATTCACCATTTGGGCAAATGCTGCCGAGGACATGCAGGCAATAAAAAAACCGCCCCGTATGGAGCGGTTTCGACCTTTATATATCGAGCGCCTCGGCCATCGCCGCCGTGGTGATCGCCGTGGTTCCACAACAACTGCCCACCATTGCGGCACCGGCATGCCGCCATTCGATGCAAGCGCGCGCGAAGGCTTCGGGGTTCTCGCGCCACACAGGGCCGTCCTGAGTTTGGACCGGATCGCCTACGTTGGGGCGTACCGTGACGGGCGTAGTCGCCGATGCAACCATCCTGGGCACCGCCACGTTCGCGGCCGCAAGTGAACAGCAGTTAACGCCAACCGAGTTTGCGCCGTGCTTTTCGGCGTACAAAACGGCAGCCTCGATGTTGAGGCCATCGCCTAGCAGGTCGCCTTTATCGTCAACGACAAAACTCACCAAAACAGGCATGCCGTCGGCGGCATCCTGGGCGCCGGCAAGCATGGGCTGCAAATTACGGATAGACGTCACCGTCTCGATCAGCAGACCGTCAACGCCGGCGTTGAGCAAGGCGTGCGCCTGTTCGCGCGCAATGCCTCTGATTTCACGATACTCGGCAGAGTCCTCGGCAAACCACTCAATACCGATCGGGCCCATCGAGCCTAGCAGCAGCTGAGGGTGCGCCTGGCGGGCATCGTCGACGGCCCCGCGATTGACCTCCGCCACGGACGGCGCAATCTGGTCGTGCTTGAGGGCATAGCTCGATGCCTGAAAGGTGTTGGTAATGAGCACCTGCGCGCCGGCGGCGACATACAAGCGATGGATACGAGAAACGGTCTGTGGCTCTGCCAGATTCCAAAACGCCGGTGGAATGTCGGCGGCATCGTACTCACTCAACAGAACACTGCCCATGGGGCCCTGCGCCAACAAGGTCTCGCTCGACAAGCGGCGCGTAAGTTCCTCGGCACCGAAGCGGTTGTAATAACTCGTATCCATATATATCCCGCTATTCCTCGACGCTGATTCCCTGCTTTTCGAGATAGGCGAGCCAGCGGTTCATCGTGTCCTCGGAAAGCGCATGCTCCATCATGCAGGCCTCGGAATCGGCTCGCTCAAATTCGACACCGAGCTCCTGAACCAAAAACGTGCGGATGAGGCGATGACGGTACCAGATAGCCGTACCAACCTCGCGGCCGCGATCGGTCAGGACTACCTTGCCGTAGTGCGATTGCTCGACAAGTTCGGATGCCTTGAGCGCCGAAACCGCTTTATTGACCGATGCCTTGGAGACGCCAAGGCGCTGCGCGATGTCGACCGATCGAACGCCGTTGGTTTCCCCCTCTTCGCTTTCAATGCGAACCATGCACTCCAAGTAGTCTTCGTTCGCCACCGTCAGATGTAGTTCGCGCGAGCTATTTGTCGTATCCATGATCTTCCGTCCCTTCTGCATTCAAAGGCTGATTCTACCCCATCCAAGCGTCGTGGTATGCCGTGGCATACCGTGCTAGAGTTCTTGTTGCACACGACGACCAAGATTGGAGCGGTCTTTATGGAAAACA
>URWM01000341.1 GCA_900551655.1 uncultured Collinsella sp. | reverse complement strand
CGCTGCTGTGCGTCTTTAGCTTTGGCGGTCACTGCTGCATTCTGCATGGCATCTTTGCCGTCGCGCTCATGCCCAAGACCGTCACGCGCGTCGCGCACTGCATCATCAATTGGCTCGAGCGAATGGGCGTCTCGGCCACCAAGATCGAGGGCTGGCGTACGTTTGTCGACGGCGAAATCTACTCGTTCTCCGAGAAGTTCAAGCTTTCAGCCGGACACTTTTCGTCTATGCTGCTCACGGTGGTCATCACCATGTTGCAGCTCGCGTTTTTCTACCTCGTGCCGTATTTCCTGATGCTTGCCTTTGGCCACCACGAAGTCGACTTCTTCTCGGTCATGGCCGCGAGCGCCTTTGTTCAGCTCCTGAGCTCTGCTGTTCCCCTGCCCGGTGGCACTGGCGGCGCCGAGGGTGGCTTCGCGCTTTTCCTGGGTCATTTCTTTGGATCGGCGTCGACCGCCGGTTATCTGCTGTGGCGCCTCATTACGTTTATCGCGCCGACGATTTTGGCCGCGCCCCTGCTGGGTCTTAAGAGCGCTCACAACGAGAGTATCCACGCACGCTGGGATCGCGCGATGCGCAAGCTCGGACGAACGCCTCAGACGTCCTCTAAGCCGGCAAAGCCCCATCCTGTGAATGCGGTTACCGTGGATCCCAATCAGCATGCTCAGAAGGCTTCTGGGGCCGCCAAACCGTCGCATAAGGCCTATGTGCGCCAGACAGGCGACGGGATCCGTGTGTCCCCGGCTGCTTTGAACAAAAAGAAGCTCCCTAAGGCGTAATAGTTGGTCGTGCGTTCTTCATGTTGCCGGGCATTATTGTGCCGGATGGGGGATAATCCTCTTACGTAGATTAACTCTCATCTGTTGATGAATGCTTGCATTCCGAAGGGACACGTCCATGGACACCAGCAAACCGCGCCTCGACCGCCGCATCGTTCGCAGCCGCAATGCCATCCTTTCTGCGTTTGAGCGCCTGCTGATGGATAAACCGCTTGCCGATATTACCGTGAGTGCCATCGCGCGTGAGGCAAATGTCGATCGTAAGACCTTCTACGTGCATTTTGGCACGGTCGACGGCCTGCTCGATGCCATCGCCGCCGATGTGGTCGAGATGATCGTCGACTCGGTCGAAAAGACGCTTTCCACTATGGGCAGTGACCCCAACGAGCGCGCCCTTGGAGCGGCGGCTACCTTCTTTAAGACCATCAACGAGGCACTTTGCAATAACCTCGTGCTCAATCGCCAGCTGATTGAAAACATCCCGCTCGACGATTTTATGACGCGCTTGCGCGTGCCGCTCGAGCACGAGATTGCCGAGCGCGACCTGCTGCCCCACGGCCTCAAGGACGAGATGTTCGACTATTACCTGGCTTTTTTGCTTTCGGGTATTATCGGCATTTACCGCACGTGGGCGCTCTCCGATGGCTCGGTGCCCATTGAGCGCATCTCGGAGGTCGCAAACAATCTGACGTTGAACGGACTATCGAGTCTGGAATCTCGTTTCGAATAGCACGAGCGCCTTATCCCCCCTTGAGTTGCGGTGAAATAAGGACTGAATAGGCCTTTTAACAGCTTAAACACTCCCTATTTCACCGCAACTCAGGGGGATTGCATTACTGGTAACGCAGGCACTCCACGGGGTCGAGTTTTGCTGCCCGGCGGGCGGGATAGAAGCCGAAGATGACGCCGATGCCGACGGAGACCGCAAAGGCCAGTAGCACCGTGGCGATCGAAAAACTCGGCGTAATGGTACCGCTGGCGCCGAGCTCGCTAAGCACGCCGGAACCCGCGGCGAACATCGTTAGACCCCAGGCAAGCAGGTAGCCAATCACGACTCCTAAAATGCCACCGGTGATGCACAGCGCCGAAGACTCGGCCAAAAACTGCGCGGTGATATCGCGACGACTGGCGCCCAGAGCGCGGCGGATGCCGATCTCGCGAATGCGCTCCGTTACGTTGGTAAGCATCATATTCATAATGCCGATACCGCCGACAAGCAGCGAGATGCTGGCGACAGCACCCATGATGAGCGAGAACGCGCCCATAAAGGCTGTCTCTTATACACATCTGACGCTGCGACGAAGGCTTAGGTGTAGATCTCGGTGGTCGCCGTATCATTAAAA
>URWM01000340.1 GCA_900551655.1 uncultured Collinsella sp. | reverse complement strand
ACGTCTCGTGGGCTCGGAGATGTGTATAAGAGACAGCGACGACTTTTGTGCCAAGGCGTTTCCCGGCGATCATGTTCAGGTTGTAGCTGCCGACGATGCGCAGCGCGAGTCATCGTCTCACAGCTCATGGAAAGAGTTGCTGCGCCACCTGGATCAGGCTTATGAGTTCGACCGTGTGGTCTACCTCTCTACTTATCTCACTCCGCATACCGAGACTTTTGGCGACATTGAGCTGCTGCGCTCGGTATTTCGTGCTTGCATGGGCCGCCGTGTGCAGCTGCTGTATGTGGCGGGTCCTGCAGGTGCGGAGGGTGTTGGCGGCGCGGCGAGCAATGCCGATTCGCTTGATGCCACAGATGTTGCTGCCCAAACGGGCAAGGGCATTATCGCCCGCGCGGCCAACGACCTCTGTCGCTATTACGCCTCTCAAGACGACATCCAGGCCAAGATTCTGTGCACGCCCTATCTGTATACAGCATCCGCGGCGCTCAACGACCCCTTCTTGGTGCCGCTGTTCGAAGCGTGCTCGACCGGGTCGGTCGCGCTCCAAGGTGCCGCGGACGCGCCGTTTCCCCTGTTGTGCGCGGAGGAGCTGGCGGTGCTGGTGCATCGCGTCTTCGATAGCTGGGATGCCACCTTCGAGACGCTTGAGGTCGCAGATGCTTTCCATCGCACAACGGGCGACTTGGGCGGCGCGCTCCAGGGTCTGTTCCCCGGGCTGTCCGTTGCCTATGGAGAGTCGACCGGCTATGCGTTGCCCGCAGGCGATGTCGCTCGCAAACGCTATGGCTGGTTTCAGCGTTACGACCTGCTGCGCGATCTTTCGACCATCCACGCCCGCTGGGCTAACACCTGCACCAAAAAGGCTAATCCCCTTCGTGCGGCCATCGATCGCATTCAGCTGCGCGCGCTGCCCATTAAATGCCTGGAGACGGGCTTCGCGTGGGTGCTGTTCGAGGTACTGGAGCATCTGTTCTCCCAATCTGCCCAGCTCAACGTGCTCGACTATCGTCTGCTCTATGTGGTCCTGATTGGCACGCTCTACGGGCTCGACTTTGGCTTGGTCGCCGCACTGCTGGCGTCTATTGGTCTGGCCGTGAGCTATTTTGCCCTGTACGGCTATACCTTTCAGGGCTTGTTCTACGAGCCTTCCAACTGGCTGCCGTTTATTGCGTACTTTGTGGTGGGCGCCGTGTGCGGCTATGTACAGCTGCGCAACAGCGAGGCCGTTAAGGCGGAGCGTGACGAGAACGAGCTTGTGCGAAACCGCAATACGTTCCTCACGCGGCTCTATCACGATGCAATCGAGGACAAGCGCGCCTACAAGCGCCAGATTGTGGGGCGCCACGATAGCTTTGGCAAGATCTTTGCCGTGACGCAGGAGCTCGACGTACTCAACCCGCGTGATATCCACCGCAAGTGCTGCGAGCTGCTGGGCGAGATTCTAGAGAACGATTCGGTGACCATCTACCATGTTTCGGGCGGGGCATTTGCGCGCCTGGTAGCGGCGAGCCCGGCGATTTCCAACGATGTTCCGCGCTCGCTATCGCTCGACGATCTTGCGCCCGTGCTCCAAGGTGCGATCTCGGGTTTGTGGGTGAACCGTGCGTTGACGTCGGGGCTTCCGATGTTCGGCTATGCGATCGAGCGCGATGGAGCCCCCGCCGTGTTGATCTTTGTGCGTCACGTGGCCGAAAGCCAAATGACCCTGTACTACCAAAACCTGTTCCGCATCCTGTGCGGCTTGGTGGAAAGTGCGTTGGGACGCGCCTTCGATTACGAGGCCGTGGCGCAGGATAAGCGCTGCGTTGCCGGCACGTGCGTGCTCAACCACGATGCCTTTGGCCGGGAGCTTGCCGCCGAGCAAGCGCTTGCGGACAAAAAGATGGGGAGCTTCTTGCTCCTGCGCGTGGTGCCGGGCATGGAGCCTGTTGGCGAGCTGGTCGGCGCCATTGGGTCGGCGATTCGCGAGAGTGACGCTGCGGGCTTGGTCGATGGAGACACGCTTTACCTGCTCATGCGTCAGGCGACCGAAGCCGACCTGCCCGTTATTTGCAAACGCATGGCCGCCAAGCACATTACAGTGGAACCCGTCGGCAGCGAGGACGTTGTGGCCCTGCTGCAGCGC
>URWM01000339.1 GCA_900551655.1 uncultured Collinsella sp. | reverse complement strand
GAGATTCCTCTACGTCTCGTGGGCTCGGAGATGTGTATAAGAGACAGGGATGAGCTCGTGCGCGAGGTTCCCGCGGCGGAGGAGCTGCGTCCGCAGGGTGCTTGCGAGGCACAGGCACCCGGCACGGGGCGCGACCGGACCGCGGCTGCCCCCAATCTCTTTGTCGACCGCGAGAAGCTGCTGTTCGAGTCGTACCCCACGGTTCCCGTCAGCGGGGGGCGCGATGTCACGATCGGCATTCCCCGTGTGCTCGAGTTCTGGGACACCATGCCGTTCTGGTCGACGTTCTTCAGCACGCTCGGCTTTAAGGTGCGCGTCTCGGGACGCAGCACCAAGGCGATGTACGAGCGCGGTCTGGCGCACGTCACATCCGACACCGTGTGCTTCCCGGCCAAGCTCGTCCACGGGCACATCCGCAATCTCGTCGACGCCGGCGTCGACCGCATCTTCATGCCCATCATCACGACGGTGCCCACCGAAAACACCGCCTCTACCAGCGAGTGGATGTGCGCCGTCGTAAAGGGATACCCCTACGTGATGCGCAATTCCGATAACCCGGAGGAGCGTTTCGGCGTTCCGTTCGATACGCCGCTGTTCCACTGGTACGACGAGGGCGACCGAAACCGCCAGCTCAAGGCGTGGTGCAAGGAGACCTTCGATATCGATGCCGACCTGGTTGCCAAGGCGACCGAGCAGGCGGACCGCGCGCAGGAGACGTTTGAGAACCAGCTGCAGCTGCGCGGCAGGCAGGTGCTCGAGAACGTGCACGAGGACGGCGGCTACGCGGTGGTGATCGCTTCGCGCCCGTACCACAACGACCCGCTGGTCAACCACGGGCTGCCCAAGCTCTTCTCTGAGCGCGGCATCCCCGTGCTGACGCCCGATGCGGTGCCGGGGGTCTGCAACGTCGATCTTTCCAACAGCCGCATCGACATCGTGAACAACTACCATGCGCGCATGCTGTCGTGCGCGGTCATCGTCGCATCGACGCCCGAGCTCGAGCTCGTGCAGATGGGCAGCTTCGGCTGCGGCCACGATGCGTATCTCACCGACGAGATCGCGCGCATGATGGGCGAGATGGGCTCCAAGGTTCCGATGATGATCAAGCTCGATGAGAGCGACGTCGCCGGTCCCATGGGCATTCGCGTGCGTTCGTTTATCGAGTCGGTCAACCGTCGTCGCGCGGAGGAGCGTGCCGAGGGCGCCCGGGTGCACGCGGTCCATCCGCTCGACGATCCGTATAAGGTCAAGTACACCAAGCGCGACCGGCACGACAAGATCGCGCTGGTCCCCAACACCTCCCATGCGTTCTGCAGGCTCATGACCGCGGCGATGCGCAATCAGGGCGTGCGCGCCGAGGCCCTTGATATCGGGCGCGAGGATGCCATCCGCCTGGGCAAACGCTATGTGCACAACGACATCTGCTTCCCCGCGCAAATCGTGATCGGCGAGGCGCTCGCGGCACTCGAGAGCGGTAAGTACGACCCGCACGACGTCGCCGTGGTGACTGGCAAGTATATCGGCGACTGCCGCCTGACGCACTACATGCCCCTGCTGCGCCGCGCGCTCGACGACGCGGGATACGACTATGTCCCGGTGCTCACCAACGACGACGTCGATGCCCACAATGCGCATCCGGGCTTCAAGCTCGGCCTTGGCCCGAGCATCCAGATCGCCTACGGTCTTCCCATGATCGATGCCCTCGAGGCCATGCTTAGGCGCATCCGTCCCTACGAGCTCGAGAAGGGCGCGGCGGACGCTGCGTTCGACCGCGCGCTCGATGAGGTTATCGAGGGCATGGAGCGCTCCGGGCTGAGAGGCCAGGCGACGGGCTTCAAACGCGCGCTTGCGATCATGGACGCCGTTCCGTACGACCGCTCGAACCCGCATCCGACCGTTCTCATCGTGGGCGAGTACCTGCTCAATTTCCATCTCGGCGCCAACCACGAGATCGAGCGCTACCTCGAGGACAACGGGCTCGAGGTCATCGAGGCGCGCATGACCGACGTGATCCGCAAGACCTATTTCTACAAGCATGCGCAGTCGCGCGAGTTCCACGTCGACCTGTCGCTGCCCGAAAAGGCCTGGTACGCCACGGCGGACAACCCTGTCTCTTATACACATCTGA
>URWM01000338.1 GCA_900551655.1 uncultured Collinsella sp. | reverse complement strand
GCCGCGCGGCAAGGAGATATATTGCCAGACCGGAGGGCCCCCGGGGGCGGGAATCTGGGCGTACACATTTCCTACACATATAAGTACTCTCGGCTGGCTGGTTAAAAACAAGAGGGGACCTCGCTTCCGAGATCCCCTCTTTTGCCTATCTATAGCAATAGACTCTTAAATCCCTTATGCTAGCAGCTTGCGACCGGACTCCTCGATCGCGTCAAGTGCTGCATCTGCCTCGGCGGCATCCGCGCCCTTAGCGAAGATGTACAGCTTGATCTTGGGCTCGGTGCCGGAAGGACGAACGATACCCTTGTTGCCACCCTCAAGATCGAACTCAATGACATTAGCCTTCGGAAGGCCGTTCACGCAGGTGTTGTAATCCACGACGGCCTCAATCTTGGAACCAGCGAGCTCCGCGGGCGGGTTCTCGCGCAGACCGGCCATGATGCCGGCCATCTTTGCCGCACCCTCAGCGCCCGGATAGCTCAGCGAAATCGTCTTATTGTGATAGTAGCCATACTTCTCGTACAGCTCGTGCATCGCGTCGGCGAGGTTCTTACCCTGCAGCTTGTAATACTGCGCCATCTGGCAAATCAGAAGCGAAGTGCTCACCGCGTCCTTATCGCGCACGTGGTCGCCGGCCAGATAGCCGTAGCTCTCCTCGAAACCGAAGATAAAGCGGTCGACCTCGCCAGCATCGGAAAGCGAGGTAATGATGTCGCCGATGTACTTGAAGCCCGTCAGGCAGCGACGGAGCTCAAAGCCATACTCCTCGGCCAGAGCGTCAACCATGGCGGAAGAAACGATTGTAGTAACGGCAACCTTCTTAGTGAGGTCCTCGCCGCGGGCGGCACGGGTCTTGCAAATATAGTCGAGCAGCAGGACGCCCATCTCGTTACCGGTCAGCAGCAGGTAGTCATCACCATTCTTGACGGCAACGCCAACACGGTCGGCGTCGGGATCGGTTGCAAGCAGCAGATCAGGGTGAACCTGCTCGCAGAGATCGATGCCCTTCTGCATGGCCTGACGGATCTCGGGGTTAGGATACGGGCAGGTCGGGAAATCGCCGTTAGGCTCCTTCTGCTCGGGAACAACCGTGACATCGGTGATGCCAGCGCGCTCGAGCACCGTCGTGACGGGAATGAGGCCGGTGCCGTTGAGCGGAGTGTAGACGAGCTTAAGCGGTGCGCCGGCAATCTCCTCGGCAGAAAGGTTAGTCACGCCGCGGGCGAGAACTGCGTCATAATAACGCTCGAGGCAGGAGTCATCGATCCATTTAACCAGACCCTGCTCAAGAGCCTCATCAAAGTCCATGGACTTCACGCCGGTAAACGTATCGGTCTCGGCGATAGCCCTAGAAATTGCATCGGCGGCCTCACTGGTGATCTGGCAGCCGTCGGGGCCATAGGCTTTATAGCCGTTATAAGGCGCTGGATTATGACTAGCGGTCATGCAAATGCCACCGGAGCACTTAAGGTCACGGACGGCCCAGGAAAGCGTCGGCACGGGGGAAATCTTAGGATACACGAGAGCAGTCACGCCGTTTGCCGCAAGAATGGCAGCCGTCGTCTTAACGAACAGTTCACCCTTATTGCGGCTATCGCGAGCAATGGCAACCATCGGATGCTCGAAGGTCGCATTGAGATAGTCAGCAAAACCCTGCGTCGCGCGACCGACCGTATAGATATTCATACGGTTAGTGCCTGCACCGATAGTGCCACGTAGACCGGCGGTACCGAAGGCGAGATCTTGGAAGAAAGCGTCGGTGATGGCGTCTTCGTCACCCTGCTCCTTCATCGTGTTGAGCTCAGCGAGGAGCTCCTCGTCCTTGACATTGGCAATCCAAGTATCAAGCAGCTCATGAACATCTGCCATGTGAGTCCTTCCGTCACAATCAATAAAACAAGCCGTGTAAAACAGGACAAGCGCATCAGCGCGCTAAAGCAAATATTAGTCCATTGAGAACAGAGAACCGGCCACAGAACGGTGAACGTTTATATTCACCGGTGGATGATTGGATTGATTTAATTGCTTAGTGAATGCCGCCTTTAACGCAAAAAAGGGGGAGGCCGCGAGGCCTCCCCCTTCTCAGTTCAAGCGTACGGCTCGGTGCCGTCCACCGGTCAGCGGCGCCCTGGCCTCCCACGGGCTGACCC
>URWM01000337.1 GCA_900551655.1 uncultured Collinsella sp. | reverse complement strand
TGCGTGCGCCGTCGTGGGCGTTGTCGCCATTGTCAACGCCGTGCAGGTCATGGGCGAGTTTGCCGCTGTCTCGTCCGCTGCGCTCGATACCCCTGCGACCGATAGCCAGATCTCGGGTGGCCTGATCGCCAACGGCCTGGTCGGTATGCTGTCGGGCTTTTTGGGCGGCGTCCCCACAGCAACCTTTGGTCAGAATGTGGGCATTATCGCCGAGAACAAGGTCGTCAACCGTATGGTCTTTACGCTCGCCGCCGCCATTTTACTCATCGCTGGACTGCTGCCCAAGTGCGCGGCAGTGCTCACGTCCATTCCGCAGCCGGTAATCGGCGGCGCCACGATCGGCGTGTTCGCGACCATCGGCATGAACGGTGTGGTCATGTTTGCCCGCCACGGCCTGTCTCAGCGCGATACCACGCTCATGGGCCTCTCTATCGCCTTTGGCACGGGCATCGAGCGCACGGCCGGCGCGCTTGCCGGCGCTGGATTTCCCGCATGGGTCGGCACCGTCTTTGGCGGATCCTCCATTGCCGTCGCCGCGCTTGTCGCCGTCGTCCTCAACCTGGTCCTGCCTCGCCAAAAATAACGCTCCATATATAAGTTGCGGTGAAATACGGACTGTTTAAGCCTGCTAGGCCGTCCAACAGTCCCTATTTCACCGCAACTTAATTGGGGATGGCTGGATGCCGAGGCTTTACCCAACAATGTTGCGCAACAACGTTTGGCAGTTCGCTCCTAGCATATGCTTTGAAGAGATTGCGTTCCGCCCTGTGCGCGGGCGCTCAAGTATGCCCGTCTTGAACGGGCGTTGAACGAGGGGAGCTTGAATGTTCTGCCGAAAATGCGGGTCGAAAATCGAGGACGGAGCCCAGTTCTGTGCCGTATGCGGCGCATCCGTCGCACCAGATGATCAAGCGCAAACGGGGGCGAATCCCTCACCTGCTGATGCTGCAGCATCTACCGGATCGCAGCAGACCGATATGGCGGCAGGGGCGGTCGCGTCCAGCCCCAAGCGTTCTAAGAAGCCGTTTATCATCGCGGCTGTCGTGGTTGCACTACTCGCGGCGGGCGGCGGGGCCGGCTACTACTTTGGCATTTATGCGCCCGAGCAGGCGCGCGAGGCCGCCGAGCAGGAGGCCCTCGCTGCAAAGCACGCTGTTCGGTTTACGGTTTCGGCCGAGGGCTGGGATACGTCGACAGGCGCGAGCAGGCTGCCGTTGCATATTACCGGCAAGGAGGCGCGCGGCAAGAAGGTCGACGTCGTTCGCTATGTCGACAGCACGGGAGCGGGCGTCGAGCTCCGTCGCGGCAGCTATAAGGCCGAGGTTGCGGCCTCGCCCATCGCAGCCGATGGCACCATCTACGCCGTGCCGGGCGAAAAGGTCGACGTCAAGGTGAGCAAGAAGGCGGAGGGCAAAAAGAGCATCGATGCCGGCAGCGTTTCGCTCGCCCCGGTCGAGGCAACCGAGGTGACCGACGACGAGATTGCCGCCGCCAAGAAATACGCCGAGGAAGACGCAGACGCCAAGAAAGCTGGCTTTTCTTTTGATGCCGACGCACTGGCCCAAGCGGCAACCAAGCGCCGTGACGACGCCGTAGCCGCCAAACAGGCCGAGGAAGAGGCCAAGCGCCAGGCGGAAGAGGCAAGGCAGGCAAGGACCATCGATACGGACGACTTCACCATGGTCCTTCCGGATTGGTTCCCAATTGATGAATACGAGGTCACGAAAGAAGACTGGCAGTACGGATATGACGTCATCATTACAAAGAGGGAAGATGGCCCAGATCCGATTATTATCAAATTGACAGCCTTCGATCGTGAGAAAGTCGGAGGCTTCGGCAGCACAGGAAACTCAGCGATGGAACATATTGGAATAGCCTCATCGGGCTATTGGGTTTTTATCTTTACGCAGGGAGGAACGGATCAGACCCGACCCCTCGGGATGTCCCAGGTAGATTTCTGCAAAACTCTCGCCTCCTGCATCACACTCAAGTAGTCGGCGTGTTCTAGCCAAAGCAATCCCAAGAAACGAAGGACTCCATCGAGAGTGGATTTTCTCCCACTTTTGGCCTGCATCTTAGCCAAAAGTGGGAGATTATCCACTCTCGTGTGTCTGTCTCTTATACACATCTGACGCTGCCGACGAAGGCTTAGG
>URWM01000336.1 GCA_900551655.1 uncultured Collinsella sp. | reverse complement strand
CCTAAGCCTTCGTCGGCAGCGTCAGATGTGTATAAGAGACAGTCGTACGAGAGCGCCCGTCGCGATGAGTACGACCGTCGCCGCGAGAGCTTTGCCGTTATGGATGAGAGTACCGCCGGCGTGCCCCACGTGCGCGGCGAGCGATCTTCGCGTAACGGCTTTACCGTCCTGGATGGCTCTGCGACCGAGCCGGCAGCCCGTCCGCGTCAGCGAACGGCGCCGCAAGGTCGTCCGCAGCGCCCCACTCCCCGCAATGCGGGCGGCGGATATAATCGAATCGATTTGAACTCGGACCCGTCGGCGCGTCTGCGCACCGACGACCAGGGACCGCGTGTACGAAGGGACTACCATGACCGATAAAATGACCGTTGCTATTGCAGCCGGCGGCACGGCAGGACACATCAACCCCGCGCTCGCCTTGGCCGAAGAGCTGCGTGACCGTGGTCACCACGTTGTGTTCGTGGGCCAGTCGCGCAAGCTCGAGGGTCGTCTGGTTCCCGAGGCCGGATTCGATTTTGTGCCCATCACGGTCACGGGCTTCGATCGCTCCCGTCCCTGGACGGCGTTGACCTCGCTGTGGCGCGTCAACAAGGCGAAGCGTGCGCTTGCCCGTCACTTCTCGAAGGTCGGTAAGCCCGATGCCGCTATCGGCTTTGGTGCTTACGTTGAGGTCCCGCTGCTGGGTTGGTGCAAGGACGCCGGCGTTCCGTATCTGCTGCACGAGCAGAACTCTGTTCCGGGTCTGGCCAATAAGATGATGAACTCACATGCCGCCCGCGTGTGCATTTCGGTACCTGCGGCCCGCGCGGTCTTTGAGCGCGAGGGCGACCCCGACCATGTGCTCATGACGGGCAATCCTGTGCGTCGTTCGGTGATCGAGGGCGATCGCGCCCGCGGTCGCAAGACGCTCGGTGTGCCCGAGGACGCGACGCTTCTGCTCGTCTTTGGTGGTTCGCTCGGTGCCCAGCATCTCAACGATCGCGTTGCCTCGCTCAAGAGTGAGCTGCTGACCCGCGAGAATCTCTACATTTTGCATTCGACGGGTGCCGACGGCTTTGAGGAGACCGAGCGCGCTTTGGCGCTGACGCCCGAGGAGGCGAAGCGTTACCGCGTCCAGCCTTACATCGACAACATGGGCGATATGCTGGCTGCTGCCGATTTGGTGCTCTCGCGTTCGGGCGCATCGAGCGTGGCCGAGATCGCTGCGCTCGCCGTGCCTTCGGTGCTCGTGCCGTACCCGCATGCGACGGCCGACCACCAAACCACCAATGCCCGTTATCTGGTCGACGCCGGGGCCGGCGTGCTCTGCGCCGATGCCGATATCGACGGTTCTGCCTTTGCCGATGAACTGCTGCACCTGGTCGATGACGCGGCGGCGCGCGACGCCATGCGTCAGGCGGCGCGCGGTCTGGCTCAGGATAGGGCCGCCGCTCTTCTGGCGGATGCGGTAGAGGGTTTGCGTTAGTTAGACGGGATATCGTCGGTCGCCCTCGCGCTGATGCGGTAGGTGCGGTACAGTTAACGGGTTACAGGCAGTGTTTACGCAAGGAGTACACGAGCACATGGCTGATTCCCAGACTGCAACCTCCGCGCCCGAGTTCAAGAGCGCCCACTTTATCGGTATCGGCGGCGCCGGCATGAGTGGCATCGCCCTCGTTCTTCACGAGCGCGGTTATGCCGTTACCGGCTCCGACCTTAAGACGTCACGTTATATTCGCCAGCTTACCCGCGCTGGTGTGAAGGTGCATGTGGGCCATGAGGCCGCCACGATCGACGAGGTCAAGCCCGACGTGGTTGTTGTCTCCACCGCTATTCCGGAGTCCAACCCCGAACTCGTGCGCGCTCGCGAGCTTGGTATTCCCGTGTGGCCCCGTGCCAAGATGCTCTCTGCTTTGGGCCACGGCTACACCACCGTCGCTGTTGCCGGCACGCATGGCAAAACCACCACTTCTTCTATGTTGGCTTCCACTCTTGATGCCATGGGCTTCGATCCCACGTTCCTTATCGGCGGCATCGTTCGCGCTTACGGTTCGAATGCTCATTGCGGAAAAGGCGAATACTATGTGGTAGAAGCTGACGAGAGCGATAAGTCGTTTACGTATCTCGACCCCACTTCGGTGCTCGTTACGAACATCGAAGCCGACCACCTCGACCACTACAGC
>URWM01000335.1 GCA_900551655.1 uncultured Collinsella sp. | reverse complement strand
CCTAAGCCTTCGTCGGCAGCGTCAGATGTGTATAAGAGACAGAAAGGGGACAGGCACCTTTGTGGTGGTTTTGACGATCGGCTATTGGCACTTATGCGTGTGCGGAATCCTCGCGGCGTGCCGAGGACGACATGCAGGTTTTTCGACTATGACTGCCTTCCATGGCACACCTCCTTAAGGCCGGGCGCGGCGCGCTTTGGGTATCTCGTACCCGTTTTAATCCGCCCGTATTTTTGATGAGGGGATTTGCCGTGTCAACCCCTTTGTTTGGAAAACCATTGCCCCTGACAAAGCCTTTACAGAATGCCGAGGCCTCAAAGCGCGCCCGCAATGCGCCCTGCCTGCGCTAAACTGGAAGGCACGTACGCGATTACGAGAGGAGCCCGCATGGAGGCTTACAAGCAAGAGTTCATCAAGTTTATGGTCGAGTCCGACGTTCTTAAGTTCGGCAGCTTTACGCTCAAGAGCGGCCGTCAGTCCCCGTTCTTTATGAACGCCGGCGCTTACGTGACGGGCTATCAGCTCAAGAAGCTGGGCGAGTATTACGCCCAGGCCATCCACGATAACTTTGGCGACGACTTTGATGTGCTGTTTGGACCGGCCTACAAGGGTATTCCGCTGGCCGTCGTGACCGCAATTGCCTACCACGAGCTGTACGGCAAGGAGGTCAAGTACTGCTGCGACCGCAAGGAGGCCAAGGATCACGGTGCCGATAAGGGCAACCTGCTGGGCTATGAGCCCCAGGACGGCGACCGCGTGATCATGGTCGAGGACGTCACCACCTCCGGCAAGTCCATCGACGAGACCTATCCCAAGGTCAAGGCTGCTGCCGATGTCGAGATCAAGGGGCTGATCGTGTCCCTCAACCGCATGGAGGTCGGCAAGGGCGGCGTGACCACCGCGCAGAAGGAGATCGAGGCAAAGTACGGTTTCCCCGTCGCGAGCATCGTCTCCATGGCCGAGGTCGTCGAGACTCTCTACAACCACGAGATCGACGGCAAGGTCGTCATCGATGACGAGCTCAAGGCCGCCATCGACGCCTACTACGAGCAGTACGGAGTCCGTTAGTTACGGCGTTTTACCAAACGCCGTAACTGCTCGACGCTGCGCGGGCCGCATTTGGACAATCTGACGTTCAACTTCAAGGGCGCGACCAGAAGGTCAGCGCCCTTTCGTTTCGCGTCACCTTGTCTCAAATGCGACCCGCTCGCTGTCCGTCCTCTGCCTGCGGCGTCATCTTGCTCCGGATGTGGCACCTGGGGACGTTCCTTTTCTGCCGGCAGTTTGGGACACTCCTGATGTGATCATTGGGGACGTTCTTAAATGACTACTCAGGATGAGCGTCCAAAAATCCGCGCTCGTTCGATTGGCGCATGTCTACGCAGCGTAGGTTGTCGAGCCTGGCCTTCAAATGGATACTGACTGTCGAACCGGTTCACTCCATTTCTTCAATTTGATTGGACAGCCCATGAACCAGACACGGCAAACCAATGCTTCCCATACTTTTTTGGCAGCGCATGTCATCAAGCGGCTGCGCGAAGAGCGCGGCCTCACCCAGCGCGCCCTGGCGGAAAGCCTTGGCGTGACCGATAAAGCCGTCAGCAAGTGGGAATCCGGCCGCGGCCTTCCCGACATTTCCCTCGTTGAGCCTTTGGCCCAGAGACTCGGCATAAGCGTGGCTGAGCTTTTGGCTGGTGACATTCGGGCCAACGCCAACCGTGCAGGCAATATGCTCAAAGGCGTCTTTTACGTTTGCCCTATCTGCGGAAACGTTGTGCACGCGCTAGGAGAAGGCAGCTTTAGCTGCTGTGGCTCCACGATGTTTCCCCAGGAGGCCGAAGAGCCGGACGCGGACCACGCCTTTTCCATCGAGCGCATCGAGGACGATTGGTACGTCACGCTCGATCATCCCATGACCAAGGATCACTACATTAGCTTTGTGGCATATGCGACTATGGATGGCATCTGCTTTAAGAAGCTCTATCCAGAGCAATCGGTGCAGCCGCGCTTCCATATTACCGGGCGCGGCAGGATATATCTTTACTGCAACCAACACGGACTCTTTACGTCGCTGACGTCTCGCAAATAACGGCTGTCTATCCGCCCTCCTCATGCGTTCCTAGGGGACCCAAAATGAGCGTGGATAATCTCCCGTTTTTGGCC
>URWM01000334.1 GCA_900551655.1 uncultured Collinsella sp. | reverse complement strand
AAGCCTTCGTCGGCAGCGTCAGATGTGTATAAGAGACAGTGTACAGGCAGGCGGCAGGAGCGCACTCGACCACGACGAAGGTGGGCGGGTTATCGGGATACAGGTTGGTGAAGTAGCCCACCACGGCGCCGGCGAGCGAGCCCACACCAGCCTGGACAAAGACGTGCGTCGGGCGGTTGATGGCCATCTCGCGCAGCTGCTCGGCAGCCTCGGAAGCCATGGTGCCGTAGCCCTCCATGATCCAAGACGGGATCTTCTCGTAGCCCTCCCAGGCGGTGTCCTGAACGATGACGCCGCGCTCGCAGGCATCGGCCTCGGCGGCGGCCATGCGCACGCACTCGTCGTAGTTGACCTCTTCGATGGTCACCGTGGCGCCCTCGGCGGCGATGTTATCGAAGCGGGGCTTGGTGGAACCCTTGGGCATGTGTACGACGGCCTTCTGGCCCAGCTTGTTGGCGGCCCATGCCACGCCGCGGCCATGGTTGCCGTCGGTGGCGGTAAAGAAGGTAGCCTGGCCAAAGTCCTTGGCAAGCTGATCGGAGGTCAGGTAATCGAAGGTGCACTCGGCAACGTCCTTGCCAGTCTCGTCGGCAATGTAGTTGGCCATGGCAAACGATCCGCCCAGAACCTTAAAGGCGTTGAGGCCAAAGCGATAGCTCTCGTCCTTAACGCACAGGTTGGACAGGCCCAGGCGCGCGGCCTGGCCGTCCAGGCGGGCAAGCGGAGTGACGGTGTACTGGGGGAACGACTGGTGGAAGGCACGGGCCTTCTTCACGTGGTCGAGGCTCATGATTCCCAAGTGCTTGTCATCGCTCTTGGGCATCGTGTTGCCCGCCCACTGGATCTTATCGGCCATACGGTGAACTCCTTAAGTCCTCTCTTGCCGGCCCCCGCATACGCGTTTCAGCCCATTCCCATTCATGCGACTGAACTTTTATGTGGATGCCAAACAAAAAGTTTGTTAGCACTGTTCTATCACACTTTTTGATTGGAAAACCTAACAAATTGTTTGTTGCCGTAATCGGTACCTTTTCGCCGCCGAACGGTCACATAACGCAGCGATGCTTTCGTTATTTGCGAACAAGTGGGGTTTATGGCACAGTGAGCCCAAACTAATTTTTAGGAAGGCACCCATGACCCCCGCACAGATTGAGTTCTACAAGCGCCTTGCACACGGCCTGGCGCTCCAATTTGGCCCCAACTGCGAAATCGTCGTCCACGACCTGGAGACCGATGACGTGGACCACTCCATCGTAGTGATCGAAAACGGCCACGTCAGCGGGCGCAAACTGGGTGACGGCCCCAGCCATATTGTGCTTGAGTCCATGCACGAGGGCACCACCGACGTGCACGACCGCGAGCCATACCTCACCAAAACCACCGATGGCAAGCTGCTCAAGTCCTCGACGATCTTTATCCGCAACGATGAGGGCAAACCCGTCGGCATTTTGGGCATCAACTTTGACATTACGCTCATGAAGGCTTTTGAGCGCTCGCTCGATGCCTTTACCGGCACCGGCGGCACGGACTACACCGAGCCCGAGCCCATTACCAAAAACATCGGCGACCTGCTCGAAGACCTGCTGCGCGAGTGCGAACAGTTTGTGGGCAAGCCCGCGGCACTCATGACCAAAGACGAGCGCATTCGTGCCATTGGCTACCTTGACCGTCGCGGCGCCTTTCTCATTTCCAAGTCGAGCGAGCGCGCCTGCGAGTTCTTTGGCATCTCCAAGTACAGCTTCTATAGCTACCTCAATGAGGCCAAGGCGGCGGCCGGCGACAAGTAGGCACTCGCCCGGATTGCCCCTCCCCCTTTTGGGCGCGAGTTCTGGAAAGCACGAATCCAAGACCGAGCCGCTTGGGAAGTTCCATATAATCGATGTCATTAGTATTTCGAAAGGATGGGACAGAATGGCGTTGAGCAAGGCATCATGCACCGGTCGCGGATTGATTCCGGCAATTGGTGGACATGTGCACCGCATGTTCGATGAGAGTGAAGACGACCTGTTTTCGCTGAGCCTTGACGACGTGATGGATGATCGCCCGTGGACCGCCGACGAACTCATGAGCGGCGGGGCTCGCCCGTCAAACCCCAATCCCGCACTTGCGCCTAAGCCCGCATCTGTGCCGACTCCTGCGCAGTCGCCCGCACCCACTTCGGCGCCCACGCCCTGTCTCTTATACACATCTCCGAGCCCACGAGACGTAGAGGAATC
>URWM01000333.1 GCA_900551655.1 uncultured Collinsella sp. | reverse complement strand
AAACCACCACGACGACCATGATCCACACATAGGTGGCCGAGCTCATGGTGAGCGAAATAAACGGGATGCGCTGCACCGCCACACGGTACAGATTGATCAGGTGGTCGCACCAGCGCACCACGTTGCTGTCAACCGGATGGAAGTCGAAGTACTTGAGGTTGTCGGGACGCGCCATGATCTCGGCACTACGCGCCGTGCTGTAGACCCAGGCATCGCGCGCGCTCGGATAAAAGTAGCCGTAATAGTTATTGATGAGCGCCGAGATATAGCACTCGGGATCCTTTTTGAACATCTGCGCCCAGACCTCAAAATAGGCCTTGATGTCCTCCTGCGAGGCGTACTCGTTAAAGCAGTTCTTGACGGCATCCGACTTATCCGGGTTGTAACGGCGGCCCAGATTCTCGTACTTGAGCACCCGGTCGATCACGGCGCGCTCCTCGTCGGTCACCAAGCCGTCGCAAGGAGCCTCCACGATGGTGCCGTCCTCCTTTACCGTGGGGTTGACGCCCGAGTTGAGGCCGTCGTGCTTTTGGACGAAACGAGCCGTCTGTTGGAACGGAATCGAGAGGATTTCGCGCTTGGAACCAGGCGTGATGTCGTGCGCCGGCATAAAGACCTTGGTGAAGTACATATTAGAGGCAAGGCAGAGTGCGAGCACCGCGAGGACGCCAACCCAGCGGAAGCGCGGCGTGGCGCATGAGACCGCGGTGCCCGTCTGCTTAGCCGCACGACGGGCGACATGTACATCCCATGCGCAAAACGCCGCCGCAATCACGCAGGCCGCCAACGGAAAGACCAGACCGCCATTGCGCAAAAACGTGGAACCCATGGCAGCCAGCGCAAGCAACAGCCAGTCGTGGCGCGCAAAGAGCACGGGCCTCTGTTCGCCCGCACGCTCGGCATTGGCATCACGACGGGGCAAGCCACATGCCACGAGCTTGACGGTCTGTACCAGCAGCACCAAAAACGCGTCGGCAAAGAGCACGTCTTTGGTGAGCAACGCCGCGTAGTTAGAGAACATCGGCATAAACGCAAAGAACAGCAGGATCGTACCGCGAACCGGCAGGCTCACGCCCAGTTTGCGCAGCGACGAAATGGAATAGGCCATGCAGGCAGCCGTGATGACAAATTGAGCGCAGGTATAGATGATGAGGCCCGCGTTAGCGCTGTTGAACAGCGAAAGCCCCAGCTGAACGCACGAGCCGATAATGGCCGTGTGCACCACGGGATGGTGCCCGTTGAGCAGCACGTTGGGGTTGAGTAGGCGCAGGTAGTCGCTCGTGCCATTGGGATAGTTGAACCACTGGCGAATCTGCGCACCCGTATCTCCCATAAAAAGGCCGGGCAGCGAAGCGATGAGCATGGGCGCCCAGGCGATCATAAGCACCAGGAAGGGCCCGGCAAAGGGATGGACCGAGAGCACGGCGTGAGCCACACGCCATATGCGGCCAAAGTGCGCCTCGGAAAACGGGATGCGTCGGGAGCTCAGCCAATCCAGACACTCAAAAGCCAGATAGAAGGCCACGATCGCTAGGAGCATCCAGCCCGCGCCGCCAATCCAGGCGCAGATGATGCGGGCCTTGTCGCCAAGAACAATCTCGGCCGAGTCGGTGAGGTCGTAGCTGCGGCCGAACACCATGCAGATGGCGAAAAACAGCGACGGCAGAATAATCGATGGGCGCCAGGTGTCGCCACGGCCAAAGAATACGTAGCGAAACGGCAGCGTGAGCAGGCAGGCAAGCGCAAGCAGCATGACCGCGTCGGTGTGGCCGGCAAACGAGAGAAGCACCTCGTAGCACACGTACAGCATGCCAGAGGCTTTGGGGTCAATCGCCAAGACTGCGTTGCTCGACACTGGGGCGGGATCGATGGAAAACGCCGTGGTCGCCAACAACGCGAGCAGAAATGCGATGAGCGTCTGCTTGGCGGGGTAGCGCTTAAACCAGACGATGCGGGCAGCGTCGCGCGCAGCCGTTGTGGAGAGATCGGAATCCTTCACAGTCCGAAAGCCTTTCTAGAAACCTGCCAAAAAGGGACAGGTTTATTTTGGCAGGTTTTATCTGGGGAAACGTTACGGTTCTGTCATCGTTGCCCAGCAAACCACCACAAAGGTGCCTGTCCCCTTTGTGGTGGTTAGGCGTCGAGGTAGATGCGCTGGGGTTGGTTGCGGCGACGAGCAAAGATGATGCTGTCTCTTATACACATCTCCGAGCCCACGAGACGTAGAGGAA
>URWM01000332.1 GCA_900551655.1 uncultured Collinsella sp. | reverse complement strand
GGTAAAACGCCGTAACTATAAGGTCATGCCGCCGAAGTTGAAAGGCAGATTGCCGCTCTGGCGGGTTTGCAGCGTCGAGCCGTTACGCGGTTTGGTAAAACCGCGTAACCACTAGTTTGGTACCTTGACATTGATTTCTCACGCTCCTAAATTGGTTAGGCACAAAACAATTCCTCTACCTAACTAAAGAAAGGAGCAGCACTAATTCATGTGCGATGAACCTCTTAGCCTTTGTTCGCACGAGCCCGGCGGCGACCCGTCACAGCCGGCGGATGTACCCGAAGCGGTTAACTCGGAAGACAAGCTTGCCAAGCGCATCCTGAGCGGCCTGGGCTTTTGCGGCCATTACATGCATTTTCATGGCGGAGGCGTGTCCGGCAAGGCGCCCATCATCTGCCTGCTGGCCAAGCAACCCGGCGGCGAGATGTCGCAGCAGGAACTCGGCATGCACTTCGACCTCAAGCCGGGGTCGCTTTCTGAGATCCTGTCCAAGCTCGAGCTCAACGGCCTCATCGAGCGCAGCCGTAACCCCAAGGATCGCCGGCAACTCACCATTCGCCTGACTGAAACCGGCCGAGAAAACGCCCGCATCGACCAGGCGGCCCGCATCCGCTTTAGAGAACGGGCCTTTAGCGCACTCACCCACGACGAGCGCGAGGACCTCGCCGAAATGCTCGATAAAATCCGTGTAACCTGGGAGGAACTGGATGATTAAAACCCTCATGGGCAGCATCCGCGACTATATGAAAGTCACCGTTGCCACGCCATTGCTCGTGCTTGGCGAGGTACTCTGCGAGATGCTGATTCCATTTATCACCGCCAACCTGATCGACGCCATCAAAGATGGCACCACCGTAGCCGAGATGCTTCCCACCGCGGGCTTTTTGGTGCTCATCGCGCTGACGTCGCTTGCTTTTGGCGCCGCTGCCGGCGTCACCTGCAGCCATGCGAGTTGCGGCTTCGCTAAGAACCTGCGTCACGACCTGTTCTACAAGATCCAGACGTTCAGCTTTGCCAACATCGATGAGTTCTCGAGCTCCTCGCTCGTCACGCGCCTGACCACCGATATCAACAACGTGCAGCAGGCCTTTATGATGATCATCCGTATCGCCGTGCGCGCGCCGCTGGTATTGATCTTCGCCTTTACCATGGCATTTATCATGGGCGGCAGCGTCGCCATGGTCTACCTGGTCATCATTCCGCTGCTGGGCTTTGGGCTGTTCTTTATCATCTTTAAGGTGCGCCCCATCTTCTCGCGCGTGTTCCACAAGTACGACGCCCTTAACGAGTCCGTCGAGGAAAACGTCACCGGCATGCGCGTGGTCAAGAGCTATGTGCGCGAAGACTTTGAGAAGGAGAAGTTCGCGACCGCCGCACGCGACGTCCAGATGGACTTCACCCGCGCCGAGAAGCTGCTCGCCTTTAACAACCCCATGATGAACATCTGCGTCAACGGCGCGTTCGTCGTCATCATCTACCTGGGCTCCAAGCTCATCATCACGAGCCAGGGCACGCTGTTCGACGTGGGCCAGCTCTCCTCGACCTTTACCTATGGTTTCCAGATTCTCATGAGCCTGATGCAGCTGTCGATGATCTTTGTCATGGTGACCATGGCCGACGAATCGGCACACCGCATTGCCGAGGTGCTGGCCGCCGAGCCCACGATCGCCGATCCCGCCGAGCCCGTGCTCGAGGTTGCCGACGGTTCCATCGACTTTGACCACGTGAGCTTTAAGTATTCCGCGCATGCGAAACGCCAGGCGCTCGACGACATCGACCTGCACATTAAGAGCGGCGAGACCATCGGCATCATCGGCGGCACCGGCTCGGCCAAGTCCACGCTCGTAAACCTCATTGCCCGCCTGTACGACGCCACCGAAGGCACCGTGCGCGTGGGTGGCGTGGATGTGCGCGACTACGACTTGGACGCCCTGCGCCACCAGGTGGCCATGGTGCTGCAGAAAAACGTGCTGTTTAGCGGCACGATTGCCGAGAACCTGCGCTGGGGCGACCCGAACGCCACCGACGAAGAGGTCCGCGAGGCCGCGCATCTGGCCTGCGCCGACGAGTTTGTCGACGGCTTCCCCAAGGGCTACGACACCTGGATCGAGCAGGGCGGCTCCAATGTTTCCGGCGGTCAGAAGCAACGCCTGTGCATTGCGCGTGCCCTGCTGCGTCGCCCCAAGATCTTGATCCTGGACGACTCCACCAGCGCCGTCGATACCAAGACCGACGCCAAGATC
>URWM01000331.1 GCA_900551655.1 uncultured Collinsella sp. | reverse complement strand
TCTACGTCTCGTGGGCTCGGAGATGTGTATAAGAGACAGGTTCATCACGCTCCTCATCAGCTCGACAAATATGACGCATGCGTCGGTCGACGTTCTATGAGCGTGCGTTATCGCGGAGACCTTGCTGATCTCTTCGTCTGTCGCATCGGTGAACGCCAGGGGCGCGATGCGCATGAGCGATCCGTTGCCGTTGTCGCGCTCGCCGGAGCCTCCTTTGCCGGTGTGCAGGGCGCGGGCGGTCGTGCCACCGTAATCGAAAACGCCGTCGATCGTATACTCGCCACGGGCAATCCAGCCTACGAACTTGTCGCGCATGTCCGCGGTGTCGATGTGCCCAAGCTCCCTAATCGAGTCGCAGGTAGCAAGCGTCATGGACGTGTCATCGCTCCAGGTGCCGGCGGGCTGCCCGTGCGTGCCGTAGCCGATCATGTCGGTGCATTCGAACGTGCCACGAGGCCTGAACTCGTAGGGAACGCCCAACGCGTCGCCGACTGCAAGCCCATAGATGCAGTCGCGCAGCGTTGTTTTCGGTCTGTCTGTCATGGAAAACTCCTCTTATGTCGGGGGATATGAAACGCCGTCGGGGGTATCGGTCGCTACGTGCTGCTACCCTTGCGCTTCGCCATTAGTCGCTTCGTTGATGGCGCGGTACTCGGCACTCAGTTCGCTCGCCAGCTCTTCCTTGCTTGGAAGATACGGCAGGTATTTGGCGGCAAACACTTGGTCGTTGTCTTCGGGCAGTGTGTACTCGACAATCGAGTCGCTTTTGTCCGCGCAGAGCACGATGCCTATAGGCGGATTGTCGCCTTCGTTCATGAGCTCGCGCGTGTAGTAGTTCACATACATTTGCATCTGGCCCAGGTCCTGATGCGTAAGGTCGTCCGTCTTAAGGTCGATGAGCACGAAGCAGCGCATCAGATAGTTGTAAAAAACAAGGTCAATATAGAAATGGCGCCCATCAAAGGTGATGCGCTTTTGGCGCGCCTCGAAAGCGAAGCCACGGCCAAGCTCCAGCAGGAACTTCTGAAGATGCGTGATGAGCGCCTGCTCTAAATCGCTCTCGCGAAACGCAGTATCGTCCGAGAAACCTAAAAACTCCAGTACATATGGGTCGCGGATGATATCCTCGGGGCGACGAGCCGGGGCGCTCTTTTGGATTTCCTGGGTGGCGGCCTCTTTGTCCTTGCTGGCAAGTAGGCGCTCGCGGAACATGGTGTTGATCTGGCGCTCGAGCTGACGCGTGCTCCAACGAGAATCGGCGCATTCGTTCATGTACCAGGCGCGAGCATCAGGGTCGGGAATGCGCATCAACCTGCGGTAATGAGTCCAGCTCAATTCGCTACGCAGTGCGTCGCGAATTGGAAACGCAAGAAAGAACTGACGCATATTGCGAAGGTTTGCGATGCCAAAACCTCTTCCGAAATCCGCGGTAAGCCTTCTGGAGAGGCCTGCAATCAATGCCTCTCCATATGCTGCGCGCTCCTCTCCGCCCTGCTCATCAACAATGCTCTTGCCGATCTCCCAATACGCCTCAACCATCGCAAAGTTAACGGCGGTATAGGCCTTGTCGCGAGCGGCGTTGAGAATTGAGGAGACCTGCTTGTAAAAACCTTCGGGCACGATTGCCGATTCTCCACGGTTTACCGGTTCGCCCATCACTGTCGCCCCACTTTCCTCTTGTGGAATGCATCTTTATCGCATTTAGTTTAAAGCCTCGCGCGGACACGAATTGCTGTGCTGTCTGGCACCTTCGCATGGGAGCCTTGCGGTGACTAAAATGTGGCCATAGAGGCAGTTTTAGCGAACCCCGCGGGAGTGACACGCATGGATAACAACACTTTGCTGTTCCAGGACAAAGGTTCGGGTAGGTTTAAAGACGTTAAGATCTACCCCAACCGTATTGAGGTGCTCAAGAAGGGCACTTTCGGCGGCAAGCACACCGAGATTGTCTATCTTAAGGACATCACGGGGGTCAACAGGATCAAGGGCCGCGACGTTTTTCTGCGCAATAGGCTGTTGACTGCTTGCGTCTTTAGCCTGAGCAGCCGTGCGAAGGCCCAGGAATTTGTGAACGCGCTGAACATGGTGATGTAGCCGATGGCGGCGTTCGGGCCAAGGTAAAAATCGGGGGCACAGAATGGTGTTCTGCGCCCCGATTGAGTCGATGTGTCCAAAAGGGTCGGCTTGCCTATTCGCTAGCGCCTTCGTTGTTTTCGCGGTCACTGGCAAGCATTGCTGCGCCGGCGACCGTCGTCGCCAC
>URWM01000330.1 GCA_900551655.1 uncultured Collinsella sp. | reverse complement strand
GATCAGGTCCGTCTCTTTGAGCTTGGTCTTATCGAGAACGAGCACCTTCGAGCGATATGTGCGAGAACCTGCCATAAACGCCGAGGCTTAATCTTCGGCGTTGTAGCCAAAGCGGCGAATCTGGGCCTCGTCGTCACGCCAGCCGGCCTTGACCTTCACGTCCAGCTCCAAAAAGACCTGCGTGCCAAAGATGCGCTCAAGATCGCGACGGGCGTCGATACCGATATGCTTGATCATCTCACCGCCCTTGCCGATGATGATGCCCTTTTGGCCCTCGCGCTCGACGTAAATGGTGGCGTGCACGCGCAGCACCTTCTTGGTCTGCTCGAGCGCATCGCAAATCACGCCAACGGAATGCGGGATCTCGTCGCGGGTGCGGCGCAAGACCTTCTCGCGCACAAACTCGGCAACGAGCGTCTCATCGGAAGCGTCGGTACCCATGTCCTCGGGGAACCAGCGCGGGCCCTCGGGCAAAAAGTGAGCGACGGTCTCGATGAACGCATCGACGTTGAAGTTCTTGACCGACGACGTCACGATCTCGTCGTCATATTCCATGAGCTCGTGGGCTGCCTTAAGCTGCTCCATGACCTGTGCGGGGTCGGCCTCGTCGGCCTTCGTGAGCACCAGGACCTTTTTGGAGCGGGCATTCTTGACGCGCTCGGCGACCCAGGCGTCTCCCCTGCCGATGGGTTTGGTGGCGTCGATCAAAAACGCGACGACGTCTACGTCATTGAGCTCAAACAGGGCGCTCTTGTTGAGCTCGGAGCCCAAGCCGTCCTTGGGCTTGTGGATACCCGGCGTGTCAACGAAGACCAGCTGGTAGCCGGGGCGGTTGACCACGGCACGCATACGGCGACGGGTCGTCTGGGCCACCGGAGAGGTGATGGCGACCTTCTTGCCGTAACAGGCGTTGAGCAGCGTGGACTTGCCGGCGTTGGGGCGACCGACCAGGGCCACGAAGCCGCTGCGGAAACCGGGTTCCACGTCGCCAAAGCCCGCTAGGCTCTCATCCTCGTCGCACAGGGCATCGAGCTCCTCGTCGCTCATACCCTCAAACGGGTCGAACTCCTTGACCTCGTCAAACGAATCGGCACCTTCAGCCTCGTCCAGGACCTCGTCATCCAAAACTTCATCGGTAGGCTGCATATTGTCGGACATGAGAATCCCTTTCTAAATAAAGTCGAGCGCGTGGGCAAAGACAAGCAAACCCACGATCGCGGCGGTAATGGAAAGAACGTATACAGAGGCAGCGGCGATATCCTTCGCGCGCTTGGCCAGCGGATGCAGCTCCTGGGTCGCCAGGTCGACAATCGCCTCCATGGCGGTATTGCACAACTCGCCGTGAATCACCAGGCCGCAGCAGATGATGACCGTAGCCCACTCGGCAATATCGAGCCCCACGATGCAGCCGGCAATGGCGGTGCACACGCCCGCCGCGAGCATGACCTTGATATTGCGCTCGGTCTTGACGGCAGTGACGAAGCCCTCCATCGCGTATGAGAACGACTTTAAAAAGGACGGATGGTCCTTGTTCGATCCGGGAATCATAGACGGCTCCTAGTCGTGGGCGTGGTTGGTGATGGGGCCGACGTGGACCAGCTTGGGGTCCTCGCCGCGCTCGAGCGCCAGATCGCGCAAGATGGCGTCCTCGCGGGCCTCCATGACCTCGGCCTCGTCGTCCTCAATGTGGTCATACCCCAGCAGGTGCAGCATGCCATGCACGAGCATCAGTCGGCACTCATCGGCGGGGCTGTTGCCAAAGCCGGGGGCCTGGCGGGCAATGACCTGCGGGGCCAGGATAATATCGCCGAGCTCGAGCGTCTCGTCGGCGGGAATGTCCTCGTCAAAGGCCGAGTCGCATTCAAACGAGAGCACGTCGGTCGTGCGATCGATGCCACGCCACTCAAGATTGAGCTCGTGCATCTCGTCCTCATCGACATACGAAAGGGAAATCTCGACCTCACGCTCAACACCCTCGGCGGCAAGCACAACTCCGCAGATGTGCTCCACCTCCTGCGCGTCGAGCAGCGTATCGAGCTCGGCATCGTTGCTGATCAATACACTCAACGGGACTCCTTTCGGTCGCGCGAGCGCTGCTCACGCACGTCATCATAAGCATCGTAGGCCTCGACGATGCGCCCCACCAAGGCATGGCGCACCACGTCGGCGCGCTCCAGGTGAGAAAACGCCACATCGTCGACGCGACCCAAAATCCTTTCGATATCGGCAAGACCGCCGCGACGACCCACCAGGTCACGCGGGCTCAGGTCGCCGG
>URWM01000329.1 GCA_900551655.1 uncultured Collinsella sp. | reverse complement strand
CTCGGAGATGTGTATAAGAGACAGCCTGCAAATACACCAACCAGATTACGAGCTCGAGCGTCGACGAGATCGAAGAGCTTAACAAGATGCAAACCGAGCTCGAGCAAAACAAAACCGAGCTCGATCAGGCCAAGTCTCAGCTCGAGGGCGAGCAAAAGAATGCCGAGGACGCGCTGGCTCAGGCGCAGCAGCTCCGCAGCGAGGCGCAGGCAAAGGCCGAGCAGGAAAATGCCGCCGAACTGGCTAAGCTCGAGGCCGACAAGGCCGCTGCCGCCGAGAAGATCTCGGGTACCGGCGTGAGTGGCAATAACTCCAACAGTCAGGCCACCAACTCCAACACCACCATCGACACCACGGTGAACAACTCCAACAGCGGCAATTCCGATTACGACTCGTTCATTAACGAGTGGACGAGCCGCATCGACAACTACCTCGCCGGTTCCCCCATGGCAGGCCAGGGCTATAACTTTGCCGTCGCCGCCTGGAATACCGGCGTCGATCCCCGTTGGTCCCCCGCCATCGCCTGCATCGAGAGCAGCAAGGGCCTCTATTGCGCCGGCTCCTATAACGCCTGGGGCTGGAGTGCCCGCGGCGGCGGTTGGCGTAGCTTTGGCAGCTGGAGCGAGGGCATCTCCGCTCACGTTGCCTATCTGGGCGCCAACTACGGCTCCACCCTTACCCCGGCTGCGGCCAAAAAGTACTGCCCGCCCACGTGGCAGGACTGGTACAACAAAGTCGCCGCTCAGATGAACCGCATCTAAGTGCAACTGCAAAGGGCCCCAATGGGGCCCTTTTTCTTTTAGGTAGCGGAGGTATCGACGACGCCGGTCGCATTGGCAACCGCGACTATGACGATCATGCATAGGAGCAGCACACCCAATGCCTTGAGCCAGAGTTTCGCGAGCTTCTTGCCGCGATAGCTGTCGAGCAGTGCGAATCGCCGACGAAGACGGCGCTTATCGAGCAGCGCAAAATGCATAAGCACCATAAGGCCATCGACAAAGAAAAAAATACTCGATTATGAGAAGCCACGTCGGGTAGCTTTGGTTTGCTCCCGTGGGGTGAAAGACGGCAAAGTGACTTCCGGCAAAGAACACAAGCAGCGAGAAGAAGACGAGCGTATTCCAAATGCGCCCCAGAGACTCCGGAACGCGAGAGAGCAGACCACATGCAGTGGAGGCGGCAGGCCTAGGAAGCCCTGTGGGGTTCTGGAGCCCTTGGGGCGTCAACACCGTCTCCGAGGCCGGAGTACGGACAGGCGCAGGCGCAGGAGGCCGCACGGGGCGACTTAGATCGTATGCCGCGCGCGTCGCCCGTCCCAACGCTTCCGCGCTCGCAAAACGCTTGGCCGGGTCGAGCGCCATCGACATGCAGACGGCATCGGCAAGTGGAGTGGGAATGCCGCATGCCTCACATTGCTCGCGCATGTCGAGCCCTGGTTTAGGGTCGACTCCCGTCAAGCAAAAGAACAACAGGGCCCCAAGTGCGTAGACATCGCTGCGCACACTCGTCTGCCCAAACCCATACTGCTCGGGCGGCGCATAGGGTCGCGTGCCAAACTTGACGGTGTCAGCATCGGCGCCATCGCGCCATACGCGCGCGATCCCCAGGTCGATAATCACCAGCGATGAAAATGTCAGGCCGTCATCAGGCGTATAGTTGGCACCTGTCACGATGATATTCGACGGCTTGAGGTCGCGATGGATCACCGGCGCCGACGTCTCCCCCACCATTGCAAAACCGGCATGGAGCTCGCCCACGGCATCGCATAGGGCAGGATACAATTCACGCGCATAATCGGGGGTGGCTCCCAGACGGTCCACCAGCGCCCCGAGTGTCTCCCCTTCGATGTATTCCATAACCACGTTGAGCTCGTCGCCCACACGACGACAATCGACGATTCTGGGCAGGTGCTCAAAACGCCTGCCTGCCCGCTGGGCGGCAAACAGACGCTCGTATGCCCCGCCGATTTGAGCCGAAGCATCGATGCGTTTACGGACAAAGGGGCCGAGCGAACCACCGCCGGTTCCTTCAAAGTACACGAGCTCGGTTGTTTCAACGGACGAGCGCTTAAGTACACGCTCCACGCGATAGCTGTCGTCGCGATCGAGCGACGCCAGGTGCTCGGCAAGCGCTGCGGTCAGCTCGTCATCGGAATATGTTGGGGTCTGAGTATCCATAGCCTCCATCATAGCGCAGGGCGCAGACACCCCATGGCATCCGCGCCCCGTTCGTTTGCATCGTTGTTCGGCAGCTCCGCCGGCTCAGATATCAGC
>URWM01000328.1 GCA_900551655.1 uncultured Collinsella sp. | reverse complement strand
GAGATTCCTCTACGTCTCGTGGGCTCGGAGATGTGTATAAGAGACAGGTTGATGTACTCGGCATTGACCCAGTCGAGCTTCTTGGGGTCGAAGGTCGCCGGGTTCTTGGAGATGCGGTCGAGCGAGAACTTGCTGGCCAGGACATCGCGAGGGATGATCGTGGTCTCGCCGTCGAGCGACCAGCCGAGCAGCGCCAGGTAGTTGACGAAGGCGTCGGACAGGTAGCCGGCGTCGCGGTACTCCTCCACGTTGGTGGCGCCGTGGCGCTTGGAGAGCTTCTTGCCGTCGGCACCCAGAATCATGGAGATGTGGGCGAACGTGGGCACGGGCGCGCCGAGGGCCTCGTAGACCATGACCTGGCGCGGGGTGTTGGACAGGTGATCGTCGCCGCGGATGACGTGGGTGATCTTCATCATGGCGTCGTCGACGACGGTCGCGAAGTTGTACGTGGGCGTGCCGTCGGAGCGGAAGATGACAAAGTCGTCGAGCTCCTTGGCATCGAAGGTCACCTCGCCGTGGACGGCGTCGTGGATGACGACGTCGCCGCGGTCCTCGGGCACCTTGATGCGCAAGACGTAGGGCTCGCCGGCCTCGATGCGGCGACGGGCCTCCTCGGGATCAAGATCGCGGCAGCGACGCTGATAGCCCTGGAAGGGGTCCTTGCGCTCCTGGGCTGCCTTACGGTCGGCGTCGAGCTGTTCCTTGGTGCAGAAGCAGGGATAGGCCTTGCCCTCGTCCCAAAGCTTCTGGGCGGCCTGCTTGTACAGGTCCAGGCGCTCGGTCTGTGCGTAGGGGCCAAAGTCGCCGCCCACCTCGGGACCCTCGTCCCAGTCCAGGCCCAGCCAACGCATGGCGCGCAGGATGACCTGCGTGTTCTCGTCGGTGGAACGGGTGGGGTCGGTGTCGTCGATGCGCAGGATGAACGTGCCGCCGTTTGCGCGGGCGAAAGCCCAGTTATAGATAGCGGTGCGGGCGCCGCCGATGTGCAGCTTGCCCGTCGGTGAGGGTGCAAAGCGGACGCGAACGTCTGATGCCATGGAAATCTCCTCGATTGCAGGATGGATGTCTAACTGCATCAGTATAAAGCAACAAAGCGACCTCCGCACAAAGGGCACCGACCTACTCATTGGGGACAGACTTAAATGACTACCCAATGAGTACCCGGCCACTCATTTAAGTCTGTCCCCAATGAGTAGGTGCGGAAAGGGTGTGAATGTTGGATTTACGCGATATGATGTGCCCTTGCATATAGAGCTCGGCGGAATGGTAACGGTCGCCGGGACACGTTTTTGAAAGGACAATCATGTCAGAAGAGCTTCGTTCCATCCCGCCCCAACACGGGTCCTTTGTATTTACGTCGGAGTCGGTGACCGAAGGCCATCCCGATAAGATCGCCGACCAGATCAGCGATGCCGTCCTCGACGCAATCCTCGCCAAAGAAATAGAGCTGCAGGAGCAGGGCTATATTGCGCCCAACGGCGTGCCCGCCAACGTGGAAAACGTCCGCTGCGCCTGCGAGACCCTCGTGACCACCGGCACCGTCATCGTTGCCGGCGAGATCCGCACCCAGGCCTACGTCGACGTGCAGGAGATTGCCCGTGGCGTTATCCGCCGCATTGGCTACAACCGCGCAAAGTTCGGTTTTGACTGCGATACCTGCGGCGTTATGAGCCTCATCCACGAGCAGTCGCCCGATATCGCCCAGGGCGTCGACGAGTCCTTCGAGACCCAGACCGGCGTCACCACCGACCCGATCGACCTGATCGGTGCCGGCGACCAGGGCATGATGTTTGGCTATGCCTCCAACGAGACCAAGACCCTCATGCCCATGCCGCACTACCTGGCGAGCCGTCTGGCCGAGCGCCTGGCCGCCGTGCGCCACGACGGCACCCTGCCCTACCTGCGTCCCGACGGCAAGACCCAGGTCACGGTGCGCTACGAGGACGGCAAGCCCGTCGAAGTCACGACCATCGTCATCTCCACGCAGCACGCCGCCGAGATCGAGGACATGGGCAAGATCAAGGCCGACCTCATCGAGCACGTCATCACCCCGGTCATGGCCGCTGAGAACATGCCGTGGGACAACGCGGACATCTACGTGAACCCCACCGGTCGCTTTGTCGTGGGCGGCCCCATGGGCGACACGGGTCTGACCGGCCGCAAGATCATCGTCGACACCTACGGCGGCTACGGCCGTCACGGCGGCGGCGCCTTTAGCGGCAAGGACTGCACCAAGGTCGACCGCTCCTGTCTCTTATACACATCTCCGAGCCCACGAGACGTAGAGGAA
>URWM01000327.1 GCA_900551655.1 uncultured Collinsella sp. | reverse complement strand
GGCTCGGAGATGTGTATAAGAGACAGGGTTGGACATGGCGCTAATGAAGCCGACCGTGCCCGCCGCTCCCGGAAAGCACCAGTAGCGCGCGGGACCGGCACCGGCAGGAGCGTCGTTGATGTCGAGCGGCTCAAGCTCGCCCAGGCCAGCCGCAGCGGCCCCGGCATTAATGCGCGCCCGCAGCTCGTCGCTCGGCACGGTATCGCTCGCATCCCACAGCTCGGGATTGAGCGTGGGCGCATGCGGGTCCACGGCGCAATGCGAGCTCGTGTGCTCGTCACCGATGGGCATGTATTCGATAAAGCGCAGGTGAATGGGGCGGTCGACCGTGAGCCGCGCGAGGGCCGCCACACCTTGGTTGAGTCGGCGCACCACAACGCAGTTGACCTTAACGGGCTCAAAGCCCCAAGCCAGCGCCGCGTCGATGCCGGCCATGGTCTGTTCGAGCCGACCCAGACGCGTGATCTTTCCAAACAGCGTAGGGTCGAGCGTGTCGAGCGAGATGTTGACGCGGTTAAGCCCGGCATCTTTGAGCTGCGGTGCCAACTTGGGCAGCAGGGCACCATTGGTGGTGAGCGAGATGTCCTCGATCTGCGGGATCGCGCGGATGTCACGAATGAGCGGAATGATACGGCGGCTGACCAGCGGCTCGCCACCCGTCAGGCGCACGCGGCGAATGCCCTCCCCCGCTACCAAGCGCACAAAGCGGGCGATTTCCTCGGCGCTGAGCAGCTCGTCGTGTGCGCGAGGCGCCACGCCATCGGCCGGCATGCAGTAAATGCAGCGGAAATTGCACTTGTCGGTAACGGCAATACGCAGGTAGTTGATATCGCGGCCAAAGCCGTCATGTTGCACGTGCCCGTCCACGCAGGCCTCCCCTCACGCGGCGTTTTATTCTTCGGAAAACATAATACCCCACGGGAGAATCACGCCGACACCCGTACGACAGGACAGGTCGCTTCGAGCAAAACGAACTTTCCAAGCCCATCCTCGGCACAAACCATCACAACATTCGATGCTTTTCCCGATTTTGGCAAAAAACGTCGAATGTTGTGATGGTTTGCCTGCCCGCAGCACCCCGCAGAAGGGCCAGAGCGCCCCTAAAGGCCGCCGTCCCAGTGTCGAATCACAAATTCTCGCAGGTCGTTTTGACGTTTCTGGAACGCTTCGCTTCGGTCGCACTTAAGGCCCATAGCGAGCGCGATGGCGTTCATCGCCCGGTGCAATTGCAGCTGGTGGGCAAACTGAGTCCCGGTGAGGACGATCATCCTAAAGCCCAGCGCGCTCAGCACGGTCATACGCTCCGCATCCGACGCGCTGCGCTGTTTATCAAGATGGTCCGAGCCGTTGTATTCGATGCCCGTACCGCTCGAAGGTGCATATACATCGATCTCGAAATACCCGGCCTTAGCGAGATATTTGAATTCGTTGGGAACATCGATCCAATGGTTGAGCTCAACCCTGGTGTACCCGAGCCCGCCCTGGGAACGCTTCGCGACGACCATGATTGCAGTGGCCGTCTCCATGGGCGACCGCGCGCCATCGTGCACGCGCTTGAGCACGGCGGCCGCGCGTATGGCCCCCTGACGAGATCGGTTCTCATTGCAATAAGCAATCAAATCGGCGACGGTATACCTCTGCCCCATCTCGATATAATCGCCTGTCGACAGATGATTCAAATGGTATCGTGCGCAGATTTCGTAGCCATATTCCAACTGTTCGGGCTCGCTCATCCACGAACCCGCTTGGACAAAGCACATGGCCTCATCAACCACCAGAAGGCCCTCTGCCACCTCGATAAGATGGTCTGAAGGTATCGGCGCTCCAAACACGTGGCACCTAAATCCAGCCGGCGTCGAGCGCTCAAAATCGAAGTTGACGAGTGTGTCGATATGATCGAGCTCTTCTCGTGGAATACCAAGCGAAACCAGATAGTCGGTAACGATTCCAACTGCCGTTGAAGCCCTCAGCCCCTTGGCATCGAGCCCCAATTTGGGCAGGTCCGCAATCGGCTCCGCCTCGTTAGCAAGCGAGTCCTCATCGTATAGGCTGCTTGCTCGCGAGAGCGGCTCGGACGGGCGCGCCACGTTGTGGTACAGCCAGGCAGTCTTATGGGACAGGACGATCGGCAGGTCCATGAGCCCTCCAATGGAGTCGGATAACCAACCTTATTCCCCTGCTCACGGGTCCGCACACCTTCGTGCGCAAGAAAGCGATTCCACCCGGTCGAGTGGCAGAAAAACCATCACAACATTCGATGCTTTTCCCGATTTTGGCAAAAAACGTCGAATGTT
>URWM01000326.1 GCA_900551655.1 uncultured Collinsella sp. | reverse complement strand
ATCGCATTCCCTAAAACCGTCGAAGTTGTTTTTCTGCCATCGGGCGAGGTCGTAGCCCCCACCTTGCTCACCTTGCTTGGGGCAAAGGGCACGGCCAACCAAATCGACAACCTCACGGTCGTCGACCCTGCGACCACCGCAAAACTGCACCTGTATGCCGTAACCTCGGATGGAGGCAAAACCGAGGAATTCGACGGTGAGAACCTCCTGAATAACCGGATACTCCATAAAATGGAAGACGTCTCGTATCAAATTGAGCTCGAGGGATTTGACCGAGCTCGAGATGCCGATATCATCGCCGCGGCCATTGAGTCCCCGCAGCGACTCATGACGCTGTGCTTCGATTACAGCCCCTATGTCGTGATGGGAGGCTGAGGCTTGGGCACCAAATGCCGTCGTTAATACCACTTATATAACGTATAGGATGAGGCATGACGCACCCTGCAGCCCGTTCTGCTACGATTGCCAGGTTGGCATCAATATGGGAGGGTTCATGCCGGGTTTGGGAACGGTCATCAACGTCGCACTTTTGATTGCGGGCGGACTGCTGGGCCTTATAGGCGGACGCTTTATCACACCCCGCATCCAAGACACGCTCATGAAGGCGTCGGGGCTGTGCGTTTTGTTTATCGGACTGGGCGGCACCATGCAAAAGATGCTCGTTATCGATGGAGAGACGTTGGCGACCACCGGCACCACCATGCTTATCGTCTCATTTGCCCTCGGTTCGCTCATCGGCGAGGCCATCAACCTGGAGGCCGCCATCGAGAACCTCGGCGAATGGCTCAAGCGCAAAACCGGCAGCGAGGGAGACAACGAGTTCACCAATGCCTTTGTCTCGACATCGCTGACCGTCTGCATCGGCGCCATGGCTATCGTGGGATCAATCCAAGACGGCTTGCTCGGCGACTGGTCCACGCTTGTCCTGAAGGGCGCGCTGGACTGCATCATCGTCTGCACCATGACGGCCTCACTCGGCCGCGGCTGCATCTTCTCCGCCCTGCCTGTTGCCGTATTTCAGGGAACGATCACGCTCTTTGCCGGCGCGCTCTCCCCCATCATGACCGCCGCCGCCCTCGACAGCCTATCGCTCGTGGGCTCTATGCTCATCTTCTGCGTCGGCGTCAATCTCATCCGTCCCCAGACCTTCCGCACGGCCAATATGCTCCCCTCTGTTGTCATAGCCGTCATCTACGCCCTCCTGTTCTAAATCTATCTACATAGCGGTATTTCGAACACCTGTTTGATGCTGTGCTATGATATGAGGTCACCGAAGCTGCGTTAGGAGAGGAGAAGCGGTGGCCGACCAGGACATCAAGATGCTCATCGAGCGCATTATGGCCGAGGCCCGGACCCATCAGTCTGCTCGCTTCTCAAACGAAGTCTATGCTGACGAGCCGATTCTCAAAACTGGTCGTCAGATGCAGAACTTCCTCCCCGACCAGTACCGCAAGATGCGCGAGATATCGCGCTGGCAGGATGACCCCAAAGGCGGCGCGGGTCGCTGGCTTTCGGAAGCCGAGCTTTTTTACCGCCAGGGCCTGCTGATGGCCGACTTTGAGGACGACTGCCCCTACAACGGCACCTTTAAGTCGTACTTTCCCACCTACAATGCCATGAGCGATCGGCAGCTGCGTGGCTATTTTACCTGGCGTGCCCAAGTGCGCCGCGGAACCGTCGAGGAAACGTCTACGTCCTTTGCCTTTCTGTATCTCTATGAGCTGATTTGCGGCATTGGCGTAGATAATCCACTCGATGGTTTTAACAAGATCAAGGCCTTTTGGGATGCCTACCGTGCCTTCGAGCCCGGCATCGACCGGTTTGCACGCGTGTGGCTGCAAGATTACGCCGTGTTCCATGGGCTCGACCCCAAGCTGCTTCGCGACTCTAAAACCGTCATATTCGATAACGCCCTTATCGAGCTGCGGCGCGCGGCACGAGACCTTGTACCAGCACCGACGCCGTCGGACCCGGCACCCAAGCGTCGCAAAACCTCCGAGCCCACGCTCCCCCTTCCGCCCGATGAGGTGCGCGAGGAGCGACTCATGGCTGCTATCAACGCCCTCTCCACGTACAACCTCAATAACTCGAGACTCGATCGCAGCCACCATCGCGACCTGCGCCACGTGGCATGCGCCGTGTATGTCCGTATGGCGCGCTACTATGACACGCACCGAAAGACCGGCATCGTGGCGAGTTTATTTGGGGAGGAGACGGCCATGCCCTACACCATGTTTGCCTCGGCCGTATTCCTGTCTCTTATACACATCTCCGAGCCCACGAGACGTAGAGGAATCT
>URWM01000325.1 GCA_900551655.1 uncultured Collinsella sp. | reverse complement strand
GAGATTCCTCTACGTCTCGTGGGCTCGGAGATGTGTATAAGAGACAGCCCGCAGATCGCCTTGGGCTTGCTATTGAGGACAACGCGGCTCGTCTGGCATTTCTGCTGTTGTCGAGCGGTATCTGCAGCGTTTTGCTGGCCGTTGCGTCGTTGTCGCCCATCGGCTTTGTCTTGGGGCTGGTGGCGCCGTTTGGCGTGGGTGCCGCACGTGACACCTTCGATCGCCGACGCGAACAGCATGATGTAGAAGAGGCCATGCCCGAGGCATTCACGGCGTTATCCATGTCGCTTGCCTCGGGGCATTCGCTGGCACAGGGCATGCGCTTTGTGGGCGCCCATGCGCAAGAGCCGGTGCATACCGAGTTTTTGCGGGTGGCGGCGGCAATCGATTGCGGTATCTCGGCGACCGACGCACTCGATGACCTACTCGTTCGCATCGATGCCCCCGGCCTTTCGCTTGTCACCTTGGCGCTCAAAGTATCGCAGCGTACCGGGGCTCCGCTTGCCGGCTTGCTATCCGAGGCGTCGAGCATGGTGGGTGAGCGCATTGAGCTCAAACGCCGTCTGGACGTTAAGACGTCACAGGCGCGTATGTCGGCACACATGGTCGCGGCAATGCCGGCGGGCATGTGCGCGGTACTGGCTCTGCTTTCGGCAGACTTTCGCCGCGGTCTTGCGACGCCGGCTGGTGCGGGCGCCGTGGTGCTGGGACTTGCCCTCAACGTCGTTGCCCTGGTAGTTATCCGGCGCATTATGCGGGTGGAGTTATGAGCGCCCTGGTCGGGGTCGCGGCTTGTCTGTGTGCCCTGAGCGTATTTGCCGCGACGGGTTTGGAGCGTGCGGATGCTCGCAAGATTGCAGAGACGTGCAAGCGTGAGGCGGTACTGGTCATTGCTGCGGGCTGCTCGGTGATTGATGCCCTGACCGCGCGAATGAAGGGCGCGATTGGGGCGGGCGGCCCGGCGCGGGTGTCGCTCGGTGAGGTGTCCGAGATGATCGACGTGGTGCGCCTGGGGCTTTCTGCCGGCCTTTCGTTTGACGCGGCGCTCGAGATTTTCTGCGCCAACCGTCGGTCGGTGCTGGCCGTCCGTCTTGAGCGAGCCTGCATGGCGTGGCAGGTGGGCGTGGGGACGCGCGAGGCCGAGCTGTTGGCTGCCGCGCGTGATTTGGACGTGAGGGCGCTCGAGACCTTTGCCATCACGGTGGGGCAGGCGCTTGCCCTGGGCGCTCCGCTGGCCGAGACGCTGGCTGCTCAAAGTCGCGAGATCCGTGCGGCCCATCGCGCCGCGGTCGAGCGCGAGATCGAGCGCGCACCGGTCAAGTTGCTGATTCCCACCGGCACGCTCATCTTGCCGGCGTTGCTTCTGTCCATATTGGGCCCGCTGCTGGGAGCAGGCGGGATGATGTAGGGAGGAATACATGAATACGATGACCGACATTGCGGGCAAGGCTTGGAGCTGGGCTTTTTGCCGGGCAATCCGCGCTCGCCAGCGTGCCAAGGCGCTGCTGCGGGAGGAGAACGCGCAGGGCACTACCGAATACGCTATCTTGGTCGGCGTGCTCGTAGTGATCGCAATTATCGCCATCGTCGCGTTTAAGAGCAAAGTCGAAGAACTATGGAACGCGATCAAAGACGGCATCAACAGCCTGTAGGAGGCAGGCGGCCTGTTGGTTCGCCGCTGGTGCTCGTCTGTTTGCTCGTGGCAATAGCGGTGACGCTTTGGGGGCTGGGTGTTGCGCGACAGCAGCGTCCAGGCGCTACTGCCGATTTAGGATCGGGTTCGGCGGCGGTGTCACAAGCAGAAGGCGCGGGAGATATGGGCGGTCAGAATGCCGCCGTCACGGCTCAGACCTTTTTGCAGGCGCTCGACGAGCGGGCCGCCAGCGCGACGGAGCCGTCTGCAGACAACGCGATCGCGGTTCGGCTCGCATGGTCCGAGGACCGGCCGATGACCGAGGCGGCGGCAGACCTGTTGCGCGCCTACCGCGAGGTGCCCACGGCCCAGCTCGCCCTGAGCGGCTATCTCGATATTAGGGGCAACGTATGGGGCGCCATCGTGCGCGATGGGCGCGGCTGGGTCGACATGGTGACGGTTGCCGCAGATGCCGGCGATGCCTCGTGCCGCCTGCGCGCGGTGCGCTTGGTCCCGCAGACAACGAGCTCAAAGGAGGGGTCGTGAAATGCATGATGTCCTGCGTGAGGAATCTGCTCAGTCGACCGTCGAATACGCCATCGTCACCGTGGCACTGTTATCGATCGTGCTGGCGATTGCGGGGCTTTGGCGCGCTGGCACCGATGGGC
>URWM01000324.1 GCA_900551655.1 uncultured Collinsella sp. | reverse complement strand
CGAGATTCCTCTACGTCTCGTGGGCTCGGAGATGTGTATAAGAGACAGCGTCTAATGCGCGCGATTCCCGTACCAAATTTCTCGATGTAATCCAGCTTTAAGAAGGCCTCTGCAACGATGGGGTTTCTGAGCACGGATATCTGCCCATACAGGTATTGTTCCGTCGTCAAACCGGCGGGCAGCGATCCAGGAGAGGTCACAACGACGCGATCATCGTACAGGGCAATTTGAACGTTCGCTCGAACGTCCCACGTCCGATGCACCAAAGCATTTGCGACAGCTTCGCGAAACGCCTCGAGAGGAATTCGATCGGTTTGGACGCGCTCCATCCCTTCGATACGCTCATAACGGTAGTAGCGTGCAAACATAGCTACCGCCCTGTCCACCTGCTCAATTGCGGATACATTTGTCGCCGCTTCGCGATCCAAGATTACATCCTCGGTATCACCAAAACGGACGCAATCGATGCCCGGAAAATCATTCTTATCCGCCAAAATCGCCGCAGCGTTGGTATAGCCGTCCTTGCCGAGCAAGCGAAGCGTGCGCATAATATCCGACGTTAGTTCAGAAATGCCGAGATGTTCAACACACTTATGCTCGAGCGTATGAAAACTCAAGTCCTGGCGAGCCGACGTGAGCGCGTCGAACGTTACGTTGCTGCCTTCGAGCGTCAGCCTGCCATACTCAAACCGGTCGACCTCCACTGTTGCCGAATCGTTTCGCCTGTAGGCCTTTCCCTTGCTTCGATAGGGTTTGTCCTGGCCCTCATAAACCGTAAGGATTACGGTCCCGTGTTTCTCATCGGGCTCGAGCGTGTAACGGGGAGCGGGGTCCAAGCTGTCATTAATCATGTTCTCGATGCGGAGACACTCTGCGACCGGATCCGCAAGGCCGACAGCCACGCCCTCGTCATCAACGCCAAACTCAATCTTGCCCGTCCCGTAGTTTGCATAGGCGCTCACCGTTTTAAGAAACGTCGGCGTAACGCTTTCCTTGTATTCGACTGTAGGGCTCTCTCTAACAACCATATGCACAACCTCTTCGTTTCGTACTATTCATGACCGTATTATAAGACGAAAACCGTTTGCGTACTGATTTATCCAAGACGCAAACGATTTTCGTCTTGATTTGCGCACGGAATTAAGACGCATAATTTCGCTTTCGTATGGCTCAATATCGGACGCAGACTGTTTTCGCCTGTCAATACATCTGCAATCCAAACGAAACGAGCCCCGAGCTCGCATGAACTCGGGGCTCTTTGTGCCGCACATCTATGAGAGGAGCAATTCGATGCGTACGGGCGCTACTCCATGAAGCCGCCCTGGGATGGCAGCAACCTCGTCGAGGAGACCATCCGCACTCACCGTGGCGTGGCCGACGCCATCGCCGCGCGCAACCCCACCGTAGCGCACGAGGCGATGTATTTGCATCTGGTGTACAACCGCAACATGATCGCAGAGGGAGCGCAGGAACAGAGCAAATAGACGTCCGCACGGCAATGGCGAGACTACCGTTCGCCTTTTAAAAGTGAACGTTCACCTGATTTTAGGGAATAAGGGGTGGCTATTACTCCGCTTCACCTATACTGACCTTGTATGAAAAGCAAGACTTATATAGATGAACGTTTCTTTTGAAAGGATCGCTATGTCTGATCTTATGGACAGCTTCCGTCTGGACGGCAAGGTCGCACTGGTGACCGGCGCCACCTACGGCATTGGTATGGCCATTGCCGAGGCGCTCGGCGAGGCCGGCGCCAAGATCGCCTTTAACGCGCGTCACGCCGACAAGGTCGCCGAGGCCGAGAAGCACTACCGCGAGCTGGGCTTTGAGGCTCACGGCTACGTGGCCGATGTCACTGACGAGGCCGTCGTCGCCGAGCTCGTCGCCAAGATCGAGGCCGACTTTGGCACCACGCCCGACATCTTGGTCAACAATGCAGGTGTTATCCAGCGCACCCCCATGCTCGACATGAGTGCCGAGGACTTCCGTCGCGTCGTCGACATCGACCTTAACGCCCCGTTCATCGTGTCCAAGGCCTGCCTGCCCGGCATGATCGCCAAGGGCCACGGCAAGATCATCAACATCTGCTCGATGATGAGCGAGCTCGGCCGCGAGACCATCGCCGGCTACGCCGCTGCCAAGGGTGGCCTGAAGATGCTCACCAAGAACATCTGCTCCGAGTTTGGCGAGGCCAATATCCAGTGCAATGGCATTGGGCCCGGCTACATCGCCACGCCGCAAACCGCGCCGCTGCGCGAGACGCAGCCTGACGGCAGCCGCCATCCGTTTGACCCTGTCTCTTATACACATCTGACGCTGC
>URWM01000323.1 GCA_900551655.1 uncultured Collinsella sp. | reverse complement strand
GCAGCGTCAGATGTGTATAAGAGACAGAGCCCGTACCGCTCGATGCGTACGCCGCCCCCGCCGCGCCGGAACACGAGCTCGTTCCGCTCGACATCTACGACGCCCCGGCTCCGGCGCCCAAACCCGCCAAGCCACTCGTCGATATCGATAGCCTGAACCCTGCCCAGCGCGAGGCGGTCCTGACCACCGAGGGTCCGCTGCTGGTCCTTGCCGGCGCCGGCTCGGGCAAGACCCGCGTCCTGACCTTCCGCATCGCGCATATGTTGGGTGACCTGGGCGTTAAGCCCTGGCAGGTCCTGGCCATCACGTTTACCAACAAGGCCGCGGCCGAGATGCGCGAGCGTTTGGCAGCGCTCATCCCCAGCGGCACCCGCGGCATGTGGGTGTGCACATTCCATGCCATGTGTGTGCGCATGCTGCGCGAGGACGCCGACCTGCTGGGCTACACCGGCCAGTTCACCATCTACGATGACGACGATTCCAAGCGCATGGTGCGCGACATTATGCAAGCGCTCGGCATCGAGCAAAAGCAGTTCCCCATCAACATGATCCGCAGCAAGATCAGTTCGGCAAAAAACGCCATGATCGGGCCCGAGGACATGCTCAAATCCGCCGACAGCCCCAACGACAAAAAGGCCGCGCAAGTCTATATGGAACTGGAACGCCGCCTGCGCGCTGCCAACGCCATGGACTTCGACGACCTGCTCGTGCGCACGCTCGAGCTGCTGCGCACCCGCCCCGAGGTGCTCGACAAGTATCAGGAGCGCTTCCGCTACATTAGCGTCGACGAGTATCAGGACACCAACCACGTCCAGTACGAGATCGCCAACCTGCTGGCCGCCAAGTACCAAAACCTCATGGTCGTGGGCGACGACGACCAGTCCATTTACAGCTGGCGCGGCGCCGATATCACCAACATCCTGGACTTCGAGAAGGACTTTAAAAACTGCAAGACCGTCAAGTTGGAGCAGAACTACCGCTCCACGGGTCATATTCTGAGCGCCGCCAACGCCGTGGTGCGCCACAACTCGCAGCGCAAGGACAAGCGCCTGTTCACGGCAGAGGGCGACGGCGAGAAGATCCAGGCCTTCCAGGCGAGCGATGAGCGCGATGAGGGCCGCTGGATTGCCGGCGAGATCGAAAAGCTGCACTCCAAGGGCACAAGCTACGACGACATCGCCGTGTTCTACCGCACCAACGCCCAGTCGCGTATCCTCGAAGATATGTTCCTGCGCGCAGGCGTGCCCTACAAGATTGTGGGCGGCACGCGATTCTTCGATCGCGCCGAGATCCGCAACGTCATGGCCTACCTTAAGATGATCGTGAACCCGGCAGACGAGATGAGCGTCAAGCGCGTCATCAACACGCCGCGCCGCGGTATCGGCTCCACCTCGATCCAAAAGATCGAGCAGCTGGCGCGCGACAACCGTTGCTCGTTCTTCCAGGCCTGCGAGATCGCAACAGCTGAGACGGGCATGTTTAGCGCCAAGGTGCGCAATGGCCTGTCGAGCTTTGTCTCGCTAGTGCGCGAGGGCCGCCGCATGGACGGCGAACTCAAGGACGTCGTCGAGATGATCGTCGATAAGACGGGCCTGCTGCAGGCGTTTCGCGCCGAGGGCACCATGGAGTCCGAGAGCCGCGCCGAGAACATCCAGGAATTCTTGGGCGTTGCAGCCGAATTTGAGGAGACGCACGAGGATATCGAGGGTACGCTCGAGAGCTTGGAAGAGCTGCGTGCGGCTGGCGTTGCCGATGTGCCCGCTGGCGCTGAGCCCGAGCCCGTCGTGGTGAGCGCGCCCGCACCGGAGCCAGGACCGTCTGCGCCTGCGTCTTCGTTTGAGGCATTGGTCGGCGCCCGTGACGCCGCTGGCTCCAATCCGCTCGACAGTCTGGTGGCTCCGGCGCTCTCTCCGCAGGATGCTCTGGCTGCCGCCATCGCGGGCAATGCCTATGCCGCGCCGACGGAGCTGCCCGCGGGTGCCGTGCATGCCGACGAGATTGAGCGCACCTATGGCCCGCTTACCTGCAAGGCGCTGCCCGCCCTCATGGAGTGGCTGGCCCTGCGTTCCGACCTGGATTCTCTTGCCGGCGAGACGCATGCCATTACCATGATGACTATCCACTCCGCCAAGGGCCTGGAGTTCCCGGCGGTGTTCGTGGCCGGCATGGAGGAGGGCATCTTCCCGCACGTGCACGACTTTGGCGGCAGCGACGATCCGGGCAAGCTCGAGGAAGAGCGTCGCTTGGCATACGTCGCCATCACGCGCGCCCGCAAGCGTCTGTTCCTAACACTGTCTCTTATACACATCTGACGCTGCCGACGAAGGCTTAGGT
>URWM01000322.1 GCA_900551655.1 uncultured Collinsella sp. | reverse complement strand
CTACGTCTCGTGGGCTCGGAGATGTGTATAAGAGACAGTCTCGACACCGACGCTGGCCGCCTTTGACGAGCACCGCTGCGTCGCACGCGATGAACGCGACGAGTCCGCAGACTACCTGGTGGGACTCATCTGCTTTATGTTTGAGCTCGTCTATCCGGCAAGCCGCGCGCTGACGCGCAAGCAGGACGATATCTACCGCCTGCTCGACGCACCTTTTGGCATCGTGCGGCCCTTTACCGACCCCGCCACGCAAGCGACCTGGGAACGCCTAAAGAAAGAGATGCGAGCCTGGCTGGCCAGCGCCTAGCGCTCGAGCTGGGCCAGAAGCTCCTCGACAACTTCGACGGCGTCACCGACAACTTTGTACTGCGCAGCGCCGAAGATGGGGGCATCCGGGTCCTCGTTGACAGCGATGATGCACTCCGCGCCGCCGATGCCGGCAAGATGCTGGATGGCACCCGAAACACCGATACTCACGAGAAGCTTGGGCGAAACCGATACGCCCGTCTGGCCAATCTGATGGCGATACTCCAACCAGCCGGCCTCCACGACAGGTCGCGTGCAGCCAAGCTCGGCTCCCAGCGCCTCGGCGAGCCTTCGCATCAGCGGCAGGTTTTTCTTGGAACCAATGCCGCGGCCCACCACGACCAGGCGCTCGGCATCGGCGATCGAAGCCTGCGGCCCCCACTCCTCGGCGGGAATCGAGATCTCGACACGGGCCTTAACATCATTCGCAAGCGATACCTGGGTAATCGTGCCAGAGCGGCTGTAGTCAAACTTGGGTGCCCCAAAGATGCCGGGGCGCACCGTTGCCATCTGCGGCCGATGATTGGGGCAGATAATGGTGGCCATCAAGTTGCCGCCAAACGCCGGGCGGGTCTGCTGCAGTAGACCCGTCTCCGTATCCATCGAAAGCACCGTACAGTCGGCCGTAAGGCCCGTCTGCAAGCGTACGGCCACACCGGGCGCCAGCTCACGACCAAAGGCGGTTGCGCCGTACAGAATGGCCTCGGGTCTGCGCTCGGCCACCAAATCGCAGATGAGACGAGCATAGATCTCCGCATCGTTTTGGCGCAGTCGCTCGTCGCGGCAGACCACGACCTCGTCGGCACCGGCGCAGACCAGATGCTCCAGGTCCTCAAGCGAGCCCTCGGGGCCCATGCCGACCAATGCCACCAGACGGCAACCGCGAGCATCGGCAAGCTCGCGCCCCTTACCCATGAGCTCGTAGGCCACCGGAGCCACGACATCGTGATCGTCGGTCTGAACGAATACCCATATGTCTCGATACGCATCGAGGTCAACCGCGCCGGCGGCCTCGTCGCGCTCGATCGAAATGGCATTGACGGGGCAGGCGTCGACGCACCCGCCGCACAAGATACAGCCGTCGGTCACATGGGCGCAGCGGTTGGGGCGCTCGCCCTCCATCACAATGCCACCCGAGGCACAGGCGCGAACGCAGCGGCCACAGCCAACGCACGCCTCGCTATCGATTATCAGTCCGCTCATCTATGCCATCCCCTCGATAATCTTGGCAATCTTTGCCGCCTGCTCGACCGGCGTGCCCTCGATGGCCTCGCACGTTTGGTCGCGGTCGGGCACAAACGAGCGCACGACCTGTGTCGGCGACCCGGCAAGACCGCAACGCGCGGGGTCGGCGTTCACGTCGGCGGCACTGACCACGCGCACGTCTGCCTCCTCTGCCGCGCGAATACCGGCAATACTCGGCATACGCAACTGGCCAATCTCCTTGGCAGTCGTCATCGCGCACGGCATCTCAAGGTACACCGTCTCCTCGCCGGCATCGCATCCGTGAACGAGCGCCAGCGAGCCACAGGTCGTAAAGCCCGCGCTCTGCACGCAGCTCACGTCGGTCACGCAGGGAATCTCAAAGGCACCGGCAAGCTCGGGACCAATCTGGGCCGTATCGCCGTCCACCGCCATCTTGCCGCAGATGAGCAGGTCGAAGTCCTCGTCGAGCGCCTCGATGCCGCACTTGAGGGCATAGGTAGTTGCCAGGGTATCGGCACCTGCAAAGGCGCGGTCGGTTAGCAGCAGTGCGTCATCGGCGCCTCGGGCGATGCAGTCGCGCAATAGCGATTCGGTCGCGGGGATGCCCATCGACACCACCGTTACGCGCACGTCCATGCCAAAGCCGATAAAGTCGTCCTTCAGCGCCAGCGCGCATTCCAAAGCGCTCGCGTCAAAGGGATTAATGACCGCCTGCTTGCCATCGCGCACGATGGTATTGGTCTTGGGGTCCATCTTGACCTCGGTGCTGCCCGGCACCGCCTTGACGCACACCACCATATGGAAATCGCTCATCTTCACGCGCCCCCTTTCTGGACGAG
>URWM01000321.1 GCA_900551655.1 uncultured Collinsella sp. | reverse complement strand
AAGACGGAAAGCACATTAAGTGCTTTCCTTTGCGTGCGGAACTCGCGACAAACTTAAAACCTGGGCCGCCCGGGCCGGAGATCCGACCCGCGCACAGAAGGGGATTCCTTTTGTGTAGGCTTTGCGGAAATGTGCCAATTTTGGGATACGCCCGGCGGCGTGGTCTGTTGACGGCACAGCTAACGCCACGTATCCTATCGAACTGCGTGTTTCGTAGGGGGATGCTGACCCCTCGATTCAAGCCGTTGCACTTTACAGAAAGCTGGAATCATTCGAGAAGGAGTACGCTTTGCCTACTATTAACCAGCTGGTTCGCCAGGGCCGTCGTTCCGTGCCCAAGAAGTCCAAGAACGCTGCTCTGCAGCACAACTCCCAGAAGCGCGGCGTGTGCACCCGCGTCTTCACCACGAGCCCCAAGAAGCCGAACTCGGCTCTTCGTAAGGTTGCCCGTGTTCGCCTCGTCAACGGCATCGAAGTTACTGCTTACATCCCGGGTGAGGGCCACAACCTGCAGGAGCACTCCATCGTGCTCGTCCGCGGCGGTCGTGTCCGTGACCTCCCTGGTGTCCGTTATCACGTCATCCGTGGCGCCTACGACGCTGCTCCGGTCCAGAACCGTATGCAGGCCCGTTCCAAGTACGGTGCTAAGCGCCCCAAGGCCAAATAAGCCAGATAACGTTTTGATACTTTCGCCGTGTGCCGCCTAAGCGCCGCACGGTAGACACTTAAGGAGATTTCACATGCCGCGTCGTGCAGCAGCTAATCGTCGTGAGGTTCAGCCTGACGCCGTTTACAACAACCGCCTGGTGACTCAGCTCATCAACAAGGTCCTTCTTGACGGCAAGAAGGCCACCGCTGAGCGCATCGTTTACACCGCTTTCGAGATCGTTGCCGAGAAGTCTGAGGGTGGCGACGCTCTCGCTACCTTCAAGAAGGCTATGGACAACGTCAAGCCCACGCTCGAGGTTAAGCCCAAGCGTGTCGGTGGCGCTACCTATCAGGTCCCGATGGAGGTCAACTCCCGTCGTTCCACCGCTCTGGGTATCCGCTGGATCGTCAACTTCTCCCGCGCTCGCAAGGAGAAGACCATGGCCGAGCGTCTCGCCAACGAGATCCTCGACGCTTCCAACGGCCTGGGCGCTTCCGTCAAGAAGCGTGAGGACGTCTTCAAGATGGCCGAGGCCAACCGCGCGTTCTCTCACTATCGTTGGTAAGTTAAGGTAAGGAACTAACATGGCTAAGCCTAAGTACAAGCTTTCCGATACCCGTAATATCGGCATCATGGCCCACATCGATGCCGGTAAGACCACCACGACCGAGCGTATTCTTTACTACACCGGTAAGACCCACAAGATCGGTGAGGTCCATGAGGGCGCTGCCACCATGGACTGGATGGTTCAGGAGCAGGAGCGCGGCGTAACCATTACCTCCGCTGCTACCACGTGCTTCTGGAACAAGGACGGTAAGGACTACCGCATCCAGATCATCGACACCCCGGGCCACGTTGACTTCACCGCCGAGGTCGAGCGCTGCCTGCGCGTCCTCGATGGCGCTGTCGCCGTCTTCGACGCCGTTGCCGGCGTTCAGCCCCAGTCTGAGACCGTTTGGCGTCAGGCTTCTACCTTCAACGTCCCCCGCATCGCCTTCATCAACAAGTATGACCGCGTGGGCGCTGACTTCTTCAACGCTATCGAGACCATGAAGGATCGTCTCGACGCCAACGCTGTGGCCGCTCAGGTCCCGATGGGCGCCGAGGACAACTTCTGGGGCGTCATCGACCTGGTCACCATGACCGCATGGGACTTCAAGGCCGACGACAAGGGCATGACCTACCCCGAGCCGATGGACGAGATCCCGGCTGAGTTCGCCGACATCGCTGCCACCAAGCGCGAGGAGCTCCTCGACGCTGCTGCCAGCTTTGACGATGAGCTCATGGAGAAGATCCTCATGGAGGAGGACTTCACCGTCGAGGAGCTCAAGGCTGCTCTGCGCAAGGGCGTTCTGGCCAACGAGCTCAACCTCGTCTTCGTGGGCTCCGCCTACAAGAACAAGGGCGTCCAGGAGCTGCTCGACGCTGTCGTCGACTACCTGCCCAGCCCGCTTGACGTTGAGGCCGTCACCGGTACCGATCCGGACACCGGCGAGGAGATCCAGCGTCATCCTTCCTTCGACGAGCCCTTCTCCGGCCTGGTCTTCAAGATCATGACCGACCCGTTCGTCGGTAAGCTCACCTACGTCCGCGTTTACTCCGGCCGCGCCGAGTCCGGCTCCTACGTTGTCAATGCTTCCAACGGTCAGCGCGAGCGCCTCGGCCCTGTCTCTTATACACATCTCCGAGCCCACGAGACGTAGAGGAATCTCGT
>URWM01000320.1 GCA_900551655.1 uncultured Collinsella sp. | reverse complement strand
CTACACCTAAGCCTTCGTCGGCAGCGTCAGATGTGTATAAGAGACAGGGCTTACGCCGCATGCAAGTTTCATCCTACAATCGCCCACGTGCTCACAAGTTTGTTACTCCTCGGGAGGCATCACTTGCGCATAATAGAAGACGAGGAATATCGCCCCGTCGTCTAGCGCCGATGTCCGAGGAGTTTTTTCATGCTCATTTTAAAAAAGATCAACAATAACGTTGCTCTTGCCGCCAGCGATGACGGCCGAGAGGTTGTTGTCTTTGGCAAGGGCATCGGTTTCCACGAGATGCCCTACGAGCTTGCCGATGAGTCTCTCATCCAGCGCAAATTCTATAACGTTCCCGAGAGTCTGCAGGATATGGTCGGCACCCTTCCCGACGATGTGCTGCTCGCGGCAAGCGACATTGCCTGCTTCGCGTCGCAGCAGCTTGGCTGCAAGCTATCCGGTGGCCTGCCCTTTATCCTGGCAGATCACCTGCAGTTTGCCGTCCAGCGCGACGACGACCAGCTCAGCGCTCCCAACCCGCTCGAGCACGAGGTGGCCTTCATCTACCCGCGCGAACTCGAGATCGGCCAGGCCGCGCTCGCTATCGTGCAAAAGCACACCGGCGTCAAGCTGGGTCAGAACGAGGCCACGAGCATCGCGCTCCATATCGTTAACGCCGAGGTCGACGGCATGGGCCGCGCCAAGGACATGGACTTCATCATGAAGAGCACCCGCGTCCTCGATGAGGTAACCCATTCCGTGGAAAAGCAGCTCGGCTGCTCGCTCGACACGGCGTCGTATAGCTACATTCGCTTTCTTGCGCACCTGCGCTTTTTGGTTCGCCGCCTCTGCAAGGGCAAGTGCACGCAGACCGAGAACTCCTCGCTGTTTATGCAGGCCGCCCGCGATTTTCCCGAGGCATACCAGTGCGCGTACGCCATCAACCGCGTGTTCGAGAAAGAGTTTAAGCAGAGCTGCTCGGACGAGGAGCTTTTGTATCTGATGATGCATATCAACCGTCTGCGATCGGCTTCGCAGACCGAGTGAGTAAGGCCGCCAGCCTGGCGGCAATCGCAACAATTCTTTTTGGTTTCTGGCTGCGGGCAAGGTACCGGCTCGCGGTAGGGGATATTTTTGTCGAAATTTGGAAAAGAGAGGACAGATCATGGCAGGTAAATACGACGATCTTGCTGCCCGGATCGTAGAGCTGGTTGGCGGTAAGTCCAACGTCAAATGCGTCGCACACTGCATTACCCGCGTTCGTTTTAAGCTCAAGGACGAGTCGAAGGCCAATGACGAGGCAATCTCCGAGCTGCCCAACGTCATCAAGGTCATGCACGCCAACGGCCAGTACCAGGTTGTTGTGGGCAACATCGTCGAGGACGTCTACGATGCCGTTCTCAGGGCCGGCGGTTTTAGCGACGGCGGCGCCGTCGACGCCGATGACGACGATGCCGCTCCCAAGGGCGTTACCGATGTGATCATCGACCTCATCTCGGGCATCTTCGCCCCCATGCTCGGCACCTTCGCCGCCGCCGGTATCATGAAGGGCCTGCTGGCGCTCGCTACCTTCCTGGTCCCGAGCTTTGCCAACGACGGCGCCTACACGCTGCTCTACACCGTCGCCGACGGCATGTTCTACTTCCTGCCCGTGGTGCTTGGCTACACCGCGGCCAAGAAGTTCAAGATGAGCGAGTTCAACGGCATGGCCATCGCCTTTGCCCTGGTGTATCCCACCATGGTTGCCCTGACCTCGGGCGAGGTTGTCGGCTCCGTCGAGCTCGGCTTTGCCGGCACCTTCTCTTGGTACACCACGTTCCTGGGCCTGCCGCTCATCATGCCTGCCTCGGGTTACACCAGCTCCGTTATCCCCATCCTGCTCATGGTTTGGTTTGGCTCCACCCTCGAGCACTGGGTTAAGAAGTGGATGCCCGCTTCTATGAAGATGTTCTTCACCCCGCTGATCGTCGTCACCGTTACCGTTACCCTTGGCTACCTGGTCATTGGCCCCATCGCCACGCTCATCACCAACCTGCTCGGTGAGTTCTTCGCACTGCTGTTTGGCCTGCCCATGATCGGCTCCCTCTTGGGCTGCACCCTCGTCGGTGCCTTCTGGATGTGCCTGGTCATCTTTGGCTTCCACTGGTCGCTCGTGCCCATCGCGCTGGTCAACCTGTCCACTCTGGGCCACGACTACATCCTGGGCTCCGTTATCGCTCACTCCTTCTCGCTGGGCGCCGTGCTCTTTGCCATGTATCTCAAGAACAAGGACGAGAAGTTCCGCGGCATCGCGCTGCCGGCCATGATCTCCGCCTTCTTCTTTGGTGTCACCGAGCCCGCTATCTACCTGTCTCTTATACACATCTGACGCTGCCGAC
>URWM01000319.1 GCA_900551655.1 uncultured Collinsella sp. | reverse complement strand
CTTCGTCGGCAGCGTCAGATGTGTATAAGAGACAGGTCGCAAATCGTCGGCAGTGTGCTGCAGGATATCGACACGCAGATGGTCGCTTCGGTCGTCGAGGACGAGATGCTCTTTGGCCTCGAGAACTTTGGCGTTCCCCACGACCAGATCGAGCAGCGCGTGAGCGAAACGCTCGAGACCGTCGGCATCAGCGACCTGCGCGACCGCGAGATCGCCACCCTCTCGGGCGGACAGAAGCAAAAGGTGGCCATCGCCGCCATCCTCGCCATGCGTCCGCGCGTCTTGGTTCTCGACGAGCCCACCGCGGCACTCGACCCCGCCAGCTCCACGCTGGTCTTCGAGACCCTGCGTGAGGCCAACCGTGCACTCGGCATCACCATCGTCGTCGTTGAGCAAAAAGTCGCCCTGCTTTCGGAGTATTGCAACCGCGTGCTCGTGCTCAATCATGGCGAAATCGCGCTACAGGGCGAGCCGCACGAGGTCTTCGCGCACGCCGATAAGCTCCGCGCCATCGGCGTTGATTGCCCGCGTGTCACGCGCATTTTCAACAGCCTCGAGGCCGACGGCCTGGCCAGCGGCACTCCCTGTTTGGATGTTGATGAGGCCGAGCGCCTGATTATGGGCATCGTCGACCCCGCACACGCAAGCAGCGACGTTCAGGCACCATCCGGCTCGCCGCACGCACCGTCGTTGCGCCCGCACGCCAAGGACGCCGAGCCCGTGCTCACCTTCGATCACGTTGAGTTTGCCTATCCCAATGGCGGCGCCGCCGTCCATGACCTCAACCTGACCCTCTATCCCGGCGAGCTCGTGGGCATCGTCGGCCAAAACGGCGCCGGCAAGACCACGCTCACCAAGCTGCTTACAGGCCTGCTTAAGCCCGCCTCAGGCAGCGTGCGCGTCACGGGACTGGATACCGCAGCCGTTCCCACGAGCCGCATCGCCCGCGAAGTCGCAACGCTCTTCCAAAACCCCGACCGCCAGATCTGCAAGGACACCGTGCTCGACGAGGTCGCCTTTGGCTTGGAACTGGGCGGCATGGACCGCGCCGAGGCCCTGCGTCGCGCCCAGCTGGTCATCGATCGCTTTGGCTTGCCGGCCGACGAGTCGCACTTCTCGCTCTCGCGCGGTCAGCGCCAGATGGTGGCACTCGCCTCCGTCGTGGTCGTAGAGCCCAAAATCGTGGTGCTCGACGAGCCTACGAGCGGCCTTGACTACCGCGAGTGCATGACCGTCATGGAAACCGTGCGCACCATGGCCGAGCGCGGCTGCGCTGTAATCATGGTCTGCCACGACATGGAAGTCGTCTCCGACTTTGCCGAGCGCATTGTGGTAATGGCCGACGGCCGCATCCTCGAGCGCGGCCGCACGCACGAGCTGTTCTCGGACATCGAGCTCATGCAGCGCGCCTACGTTGAGCCGCCCCAGGTCATAGAGCTTTCCCGTCGCCTGGCATCCTCCGTCTCTCCCGCCTTTGCACAGGTGAGCGAGGTCACCGATATCGTTCGCATTACCAAGGAGATGGTCCGCCGTGGTTAACGTCATCGACTATATGCCGGGCGATACACTGCTGCACCGCTTGAACCCGGTCGTCAAACTGGGCCTTGCCGCCGCCATCATCATCGGCATCTTCCTGTCCGACACCTACGTGGCGCTGTTGGGCTTTTTGGCGCTCACCCTTGCACTGGGCGCCTACGCCGGCGTCGTCGACCGTCTGCTCTCACTACTCAAGCTGCTGATTCCGCTCGCGCTTATCATGCTGGTGCTTCAGCTGGCCTTTATGCGCGACGGCAACATAGTGTGGGGCTTTATCACCGACACGGGCCTCATTACCGGATCGAAGGCCTGCCTCCGCCTGTTGGGCGTGGCACTGCCGCTCATCCTCATGCTTATGGTAACCAAGCTCAACGACCTCGCCAACGCCTGCGTCGAGGTGCTGCACGTGCCATATCGCTATGCCTTCACCTTTACCACGGCACTGCGCTTTGTGCCGGTATTTGGCCAGGAAATGAACGCCATCATGGAGGCGCAGACCGCACGCGGCGTCGAATACGACACTAAGAATCCCGTCAAGAAACTCAAGCTCATGCTGCCGCTGTGCGTGCCACTGCTTATATCGAGCGTGGGCAAGACCGATGCCACCGCGCTTGCCGCCGAGCAGCGCGGCTTCTACCTGCGCACGCGTGCGAGTTCGTATAAGCGCTACCCCATCAAAGGCCTGGATATCGCCGTACTTATCGTCAGCATCGCCCTTATCGCCATCGGCTTCCTGTTCTAGTTCACCACCGACAGCAACCACCCAACGCAAAAGGCCTCGGCTCGCACCAAACGAGCCGAGGCCTTTACTGCTGTCTCTTATACACATCTCCGAGCCCACGAGACGTAGAGGAATCTC
>URWM01000318.1 GCA_900551655.1 uncultured Collinsella sp. | reverse complement strand
CCATATATTGCAAAACACCCCCAAGCATATGTTCGAAAACACAATATGTTGTGTTTTCAGCAAAGGCGTGATGCCACCTGTAGAACCACACCCGCGAACCTCAACCTTCAAGTTGACCTTGAGGCGATTTTTACGTCCCTTTACATGCCGTTCACATCGCCCCCAAACTCCCCCACCCAAGGCACGTGCGGCCCACCACCGCGACGCCAAGTGGCGAAAAATGGGACGGGCCCCAGATTGCCCATGCGCGCGCAAAAGCACGCCGCGGCAATCTGGAGCCCGTCCCCAAATACCTATAAATATGCAGGTCAGCGATGTGTTAACGATGTGCCAGCGGGTGCGCCGCCAAATAGACCTCGGTCAGTTGCGTACGATCGACATGCGTGTAGACCTGCGTGGTCGATATATCGGCATGTCCCAAGATCTCCTGTAGCACACGGAGGTCTGCGCCGCCCGCAAGCATATGGGTGGCAAAGGAGTGACGCAGCGTATGGGGATGGAGCCCCACCAGTCCCACCTGGCGCCCGTAGCGCTCACAGATGGCATGGATGCCCTGGCGCGACAGACGGCGGCCGTTCTTATTTAAAAAGACCGCCGAGGTCTCGGTTCCGCGGGCATGGGCCGCCAAGCGAGAACGCCCCTCAGTTACATAAAGCGTCAGAGTTCGCGCCGCGCTTCCTACCAGCGGGGACAGGCGTTCCTTCGAGCCCTTACCACGAACGAGCACAAAGCCATCGTCGATATGGATATCGCCCACATCGAGCCCCACCAACTCGCTCACACGCAAACCGCATCCGTAGAGCACTTCCAAGATGGCATGGTCGCGCAAGCCCATCTCGCCCTCGGGGAAGTCTTGATCGAGCAGCGCCGAGACATCCTCCACCGATAGATACTCCGGCAAACGCTCAGCCTTTTTAGGCAGGCGCAACGCCGCCGTTGGATTTTGGGCCACAGCCCCATCGCGCACCAAAAAGGCATGTAGGCCCTTCACGGCCGCAAGCGCACGCTCCACCGAGGCATCCGAATAGCCCCCATCGCGACGGTCGGCGACAAAGCCCTCCACGACCTGACGGGTCACCTCTTCAAAAGACACAATACCCGCCCGCTCCAGATAGGCGCAGTACGTCGTCAGGTCACGACGATAGGCCGCAATCGTGTTGCGCGCCAAACCCCGCTCGACCGCGAGGTAATCGAGATACTCCCCCGCCGCCACGGCGAGCGACGAGGGAGTAGCTTCGGTATGTTCCTTATTCGCCGGCACCCTTAGTCCGTAGCGAGGTTCATGGGCGTCACCTGCAGACGGTCGACACCCTCGTGCTGGCCGATCGAAGCGCGCACGAACTCGCGGAACAGCGGCTGCGGGTTGGTCGGGCGGCTCTTGAACTCGGGATGAGCCTGGGTTGCCACATACCACGGATGCACGTCGCGCGGCAGCTCGACCATCTCGACCAGGCGCTCGTCGGGCGACAGACCCGAGATAACCAAGCCGGCGTCCTCGAGCTGGTCACGGAAGGCGTTGTTGAACTCAAAGCGGTGACGGTGACGCTCGTAGACGAGCTCCTCGCCATATGCCTCGCGAGCAAGGGTATCGGCGGCGAGCTTGCACGGATAGGCGCCCAGACGCATGGTGCCGCCCTTCTCGGTCACGTCCTCCTGCGAGCTCATCAGGTCGATGACACTATACGGGCCATCCGGATCGAACTCGGAAGAGCTGGCGCCGGCAAGGCCGACGACGTTGCGGGCGAACTCGCACACGGCCACCTGCATACCCAGGCAAATGCCCAGATACGGAATCTTGTGCTCACGGGCAAACTCGGCCGCGAGGATCTTGCCCTCCAGGGCGCGCTTGCCAAAGCCGCCGGGGACCAGGATGCCCGAGGCGTCGCCCAGAACCTCGGAGACATTCTGCTCGTCGAGGCTCTCGCCGTCGACCAGCTGAACGTCCACATGGCGATCGTAGAAGACGCCCGCATGGTGCAGGGCCTCGATAACCGACAGGTACGCATCGGGCAGCTGCGTGTACTTGCCCACGACGGCGATCTTCACCTTGTCGGCGTGATGGTTGGCGTGATTCTGCTTGCGCAGAAACTCGTTCCACTCGCTCATGTCGCGCTCACGCGGGTCCAGACCCAGGCGCTCGCAAATGCGCAGGTCAAAGTCCTGCTCGGCAAGCAGCTGCGGAACATCGTAAATGCTCGCGCAGTCCTCGTTGGTAAAGACACAGTCGGTGTCGACGTCGCAGAAGCTTGCGATCTTGCCGCGAATGGCATCGTCGATATGGTGGTCGGAGCGCAGCACGATGATATCGGGCTGGATGCCAAAGCTGCGGAGCTCCTTGACGGAGTGCTGCGTCGGCTTGGTCTCTGTCTCTTATACACATCTCCGAGCCCACGAGACGTAGA
>URWM01000317.1 GCA_900551655.1 uncultured Collinsella sp. | reverse complement strand
TCGGAGATGTGTATAAGAGACAGGCCTGGGACAGGTGCGACACCAGCGCGTTACGGCCCGGTGCAAAGCCCAGGCAGTAGCGGCGGCAGACGTCGCCGCCCATGCCGCGGCTGGCAAAGTACTCGCGCGGACGGCTGTCCTTACCGCGCATAAGCATGGTGTGGTAGAACTGAGCCGTCTCGGCGCACAGGTCATAGATGCGGGCACGCTTAGTGCCGCGATCGCGCTGCGCACCGGTATCGTGCAGTTCAATGCCCGCACGATCAGCCAAATAGCGGATCGACTCGGGAAAACTCAGGTTCTCGCGCTTCATGATATAGGTAAAGACGTCGCCGCCCTCGCCGCAGCCAAAGCAGTGCCACACCTGCGTAGCAGGGATAATGTGAAACGACGGGGTCTTTTCGCCATGGAACGGGCAGCAGCCCCAAAACTCATGGCCGCGGGGCTTGAGCTCAACCGTTTCCTGCACGATGGCAACCAAGTCCGACGCCGCGCGTACCTGATCTTTTTCCTCATCGCTAATCACGGATGCTCACCCCCTGCTCACCCAAGTTATGACGAATATCGTCGATATTACCCTCGACGGTCGCGATCAACTCGTCCAGAGAATCGAACACGCGAGACGGACGCAGCCAGCGCGTAAACGCCAGCGACACGGAAGCGCCATACAGGTCGCCCGCATAGCCGATCAAGTTGGCCTCGAGATGCGCCGAGGCGGCATCATCGGCATAGGTCGGCGGCAGGCCGACGTTAACGGCAGCAGGCCATACGGTATCGTCGACCAGCACCAGACCCTCATAGACGCCATCGGCAGGCACTTGGATGCCGTCGGGCACCTGGATGTTTGCCGTGGGAAAGCCCATATCGGAGCCCTCGTGACGGCCAGCCGCCACAACGCCGCGCAGCATATAGGGACGGCCGAGAAGCTCGGCAGCCAGCTCCACATGACCCTGACCCAGCTCATGGCGGACGCGCGTGGCACAGATGGTCCGCCCGTTAACGCAGAGAAGGTCGTGACCGTAAACGTCAACCCCACGCTCAGTGCCCCAGGCGCGCATCTCGGCAACGCCCGAAGCCCCGCCGCGGCCGAGCCTAAAGTCGCTGCCTACACGAATGGAGCGAATGTCGATAACGCGCGACAACAGCGCCAGAAACCCGACATGATCGAGTGCCGCCACGGCGGGCGTAAAGGGAACGGCCACCACCGCATCGACCCCGGTTTGAGCCAGGGCATGCAGGCGGTCGGCCGTCGTCATCAATTTTTGAGCGGGCGACGGACTCACCACGACGTCCGGATCAGGATCGAAGGTGACCACGACCGCTTTGCTGCCGTGGGAACGTGCATCGCGAACAACCGCGTCAATCAGCTCTCGGTGCCCACGATGTACACCATCAAACACGCCAATGGCGATAGACGCGGCACCCAAGAACTCGCACCCATCAAATGCATCGGCAAAAACGATACGGGCCTCGTCCAACTCACCCGCGAAAAAGATACGCGCGAGCTCGTGGGGCGCCAGCATCATCGAACACCGCCGATCGCCTGCGGAAAGACATGTTCCATCACAAAGCGGCCGCCCTCGATACGGGCAAGCGCCTTCAATCCACCATCGAGCACGAGCGCGAACGGCGCCTTCGACGCATCGAAGTCCGCAAGCGCACGTTCAATGGGAATGCGGCGACCACAAAGCAGGTCGTCTGCAAGATTACCCGGCAAATCGACACGCGTGGCACCAAGGGCGGCGATGGGATCCAGAGCGAAGCCGGCAGCGGACTCGGCAGAGAGCTCCTCTACCGCATGACAGGCGCCAATGGAAACCACGCCGGAGGCCGTACGGCGCAGCGCGGAAATATGCGCAGCACTATCGCAGGCGCGACCCAGATCGCGAGCAAGCGCGCGAATGTAGGTGCCCTTGCTTACCGAAAACGCCACAGTCCAGACGCACGTATCGCCCTCGCCGCCCACGGCGATCAGGTCGGCGGCATGGACCTCGACGAGGCGCGCAGGTAAGTCCACCGCATTGCCCTCGCGAGCACTCTTATAGGCGCGAACGCCATTGACCGAGATGGCCGAAAACGCTGGCGGCACCTGCATCTGCGAGCCAAGCATAGCGGTCAGCTGATCACGGGCGTAAGCGAGATCGCGCAGCTCGGGGGCAACGGGCACCGTGCGGACGGCCTCGCCCTCCGCGTCATCGGTATTGGTCTCGACGCCAAACGAAATGTCGGCGACATAACTTTTGGTATCGAGAGTAAGCATGCCCAGCAGACGGGTCGCCTGGCCCACGCCCACCACCATGACACCCGAGGCCATGGGGTCGAGCGTACCGGCATGGCCTACGCGTCGCTCATGAAGGGCGCGTCGGCACCTGTCTCTTATACACATCTCCGAGCCCACGAGAC
>URWM01000316.1 GCA_900551655.1 uncultured Collinsella sp. | reverse complement strand
GCACCATAGGAATCGTAAAGACCGAATCGAGCAGGCCCTTGATGCGACTCGAGGTACCCATAGTCTTCCACGCGGCGAACAGGCCCAGCGCAAAGGAGATCAGCAGGGCAAGGCCGCTCGTTTTTATGGACACCCAAAACGGGCGATAGTCGATGTCGCCCAAAAAGGAGAACAGAGAGGTCAAGGGGGCCTGCTCATCCCGCAACACGACAGACGATGCCTCTACCATTTGAGCGCTATCAAGCCAACGCGCGCCGCCCTTGGCATCACCCGAGGCTGATGCAATCACCACATAGCGGTCCCCATCCGCACCGCGCTCGTCAAAGCCATAGGTATACCCGCCGGCATCAAACGTTGTTTCCGCCGTGACATACCAAGGAAGATCCACGTCCCCCAGCTGCGCACCTCCCATGCAGTTTGCGCTGTCGAGCTTACAGACGAGGGCCTTGAGACCCGATACGCACTCGTTGTCCTGCGGATCCAATCCATACTTCTCGGCCGCCTTGGGCGATATCCACACCACAACGCGATCGGCAGCAGGCGCCACTACAAGGTCCACGTCCTCGTCAACGGGAAACCGGTAGCCCTCAGGCTGGCCCTCCATGGCACGAGCGGTCCCCTTGGCCAACCGCTCAAAACCCTCGATCCCATAGGAAAGCCCATGAGCGGTCGCAGCAACCTGGGCCCCGTCCTCAGCGTCCCCAGCAAACGCAAATCCCGGCACCCAGCAAAGCGCGAAAGTCAAAGCACAGGCGACAAGCATGCGGAATCTATTAAGCACGAAAAGCTCCAAGCGAATACAAGGACGGAGTGAAACACAAAACGATGGAATTATCGCGCCAAGCCGCACTACGCGAAAAGCTCAAAGCCGTACTTAGCCCAAATCTTCTGAGCCTTCTTGTTGGACAGGCAAAAGTCGATGAACGCCTTAGCCTCGTCGGCATGCTCGGAGCTCTCGGCAACGGCGCCCGGATACACGATGGGCTTGTGCGAGTCCTCGGGGCACACGAAGGCCTCCTCGATGCCGTTGTAGCGGTAGATGTCAGAGCTGTAGACAAAACCGGCAACGCAGTCGCCTGTGGACACATAGGCGGCGGCGGTACCAACTTTGTCTGCCAGCGCGACCTTGTCGGCGATCTCGGGCGCATACTCGCCGTCGTCGCCCTCGGTGCCGGTATAGAGGCCCACAGAAGCCAGCGCCTGGTTGGCGTACTTGCCGGCGGGAACGGTCTTGGCGTCGCCAATGGCGATCTTGCCGTCCAGATTCGCGACGTCGGCGATGGCCTCGACCTTGGTGCCGGAGCCCTCGGCACGAATGATCACGAGGTCGTTGACGAACATATCCTCACGCGTGTCGGCATCGACGAGCTCGACGGTCTCAGCGTCATCCATGGTGCCCTTGGAAGCGGTGATGAGCACGTCGACCGTGGCACCGGCACGCATCTGCTCAACGAGGTCGCCGGACGCCTTAAACTGCGTGTCGGCAAAGGTGGTACCGGTCTGCTCGGTGTAGAGCTTCTGAACCTCGGGCAAAGCCTTCTCGAGCGAGTTGGCAGCAAAGACCTGCAGCTCGACGGTTTCCTTCTTGGAAGAGGCCTTGGCGGAGCCGGCATCGGATCCGGCCGGCTCGGACGTCTTGCTGCCCGAGCAGCCAGCAAGACCAAGGCCGGCAGCGGCGACAGCAGAAAGCGAGACGAATCCGCGGCGAGAAACCATATCGAACATATTCAACCCTTTCGGACCTTGTGCCCGGGTACCCCACCGCGGGCTTTAATCTGCAATCAGATTATACTTCTGCGCGAATAATGATAGCGAGAAATTATTCTCGCCAGAGAATATAGTTTCGAGTTAGCGTGCACCTCGGCGTCGCTTCGGCGGAAAACAAAGGCGGAGCAGCCCGTAAGGTCGCTCCGCCGCAGGTAGTGCGCTTATTTGGCGTGTCCGCCGCCCGCCGTCATCTGGGCCGCATGTTCCAGCTGGTCCGCTATGGCCTCCCAGCTTTCGCGGGCGGCCTTCGTAGAACCGGGAAAGTTTACGACAAGTGTATGACCTCGTTGCATGCAAATAGCGCGCGAGAGCATGGCGCGGCGAGTCTTGGTCATCGAGTGCGCACGGATCGCCTCGGCAATACCCGGCACGTCGCGATCGCAGACGGCACGCGTCGCCTCGGGCGTCACATCGCGCATCGAAAGCCCCGTGCCGCCGCAGGTGAGCACGACATTGGCGTGGCACTCATCGGCGGCTTCCACAATGGCATCACCAATCTCGCTGACGTCGTCGCGCACGACCACATGTGAGGCGACCGTCCAGCCCTGCGCTTCGATAAGCTCCTCGAGTGCGGCTCCGGCCTCGTCCTGCGCAAGATCGCGCGTGTCCGAGCACGTCACGATCGATATCTTCAACTCCATAG
>URWM01000315.1 GCA_900551655.1 uncultured Collinsella sp. | reverse complement strand
CCGCGACCCACGGCATGGTCACCATCGGAAGCAGCGTCCTCGGCCGAGGTGCGCGCAGCCTCCAGGCGCTCGAGCGAAAAGGCGAAGCCCGCCGCCGGCACCTCGATGCCGTCGCCAAAAGCACCGGTAAAGATGGAGTCGTAGCGTCCGCCCGAACCCACTGGATCGGGCAGGCCGCCGGCATAGGCCTTAAAGACCAGACCCGTGTAGTAATCAAACGAGTTCATGATGGAGAAGTCGAAGGACAGCACCTGGGCGTCCTCGGGAGCCAGGCCCTCGACCAGGGCGCGCAGCTCGCGCGTGAGCGGCGCGACAATGCCCGCCGCCGCCAGCAGCGCGTCGACGCGGTCGAATACCTCGGCGCCGCCGTGCAAGCGCGGCAGCTCGCTAATGGCGGCCTTGACGGCATCGGACTCGGCGCTGGCAGCCACGCGGGCATCGAGGCCCACAAAGTCGTTGGCATGCACGCAGCGCAGGGCCTCGGCAGCCAGCTCACGATCCTCGCATACCGCGAGCAATTCCTTAAAAGGACGCACGCTGCCTGCGATAATGCGCGCATCGGGAAGTGTCAGCTCGCGTACGGCCTCGGCAACGAGCGAGACAATCTCAACATCGCCCGCGGTATCGCCCGTACCGATAAGCTCAAAGCCCAGCTGCGTAAACTGACGCGAGCCACCGGCATTGCGTTGACACTCGCGAACCACCGGCGCCTCGTAGCGCAGGCGCAGCGGCAGATCGGCCGCGCGCATGCGGGTCGAAACCAGGCGCACGATGGGCAACGTATTGTCGGGACGGACCACCAGCAGGCGACCGTCGTCATCAAAGAGCTTAAACGGCGTGTCCGCAATGCGGCCGCCCTCCTCGAGCGAACCTTTGTCCTCGAGCAACGGCGTCTCGACCGGAAGGTAATGATGCTCCCTAAAGCAGCCCTTCACCGTACATGCGATCTCCTCGCGCGCCTGAGCCTCCTCGGGCAATATGTCCCGGAATCCCCACGGTGTGGCCGTCATCTGGTGAGCCTCCTCATGCTGTGTTTCATATAGAACAGAAGACCGGCATAGCTCCGCCGGTCTTCTGGGTACTTTAGCATACTAGAGTGTTTGCGGGGAGAATCGTCCTCCTCGGCTCACAGCGTATTCATTTGGAAACATAGGGGAAAGCGCGTCCCGCCCGCCAGCCAAAAACTGGGATGCGGTTTCCGGTTGAAGTCCTCAGCGGAAAGTGTGTCCCATTCTGAGCGCCTGTTCTGGGATGTGCTTTCCGCCAGAAGCCTCAAGCGGAAAGCACGTCCCGTTTCTCAAAAAGCGTCAAACGCCAACTCGGCGCCCTGTCCCACTTAGGCGCCAATTGCGCGTCGGTACTCCGCCATAACCTGAGCGTCGGCTGCCGCGGGATTGGCGAAATAGCGCCAATCATAGGTCTCGGCCGAAACAACTCCGCGATAGCCGCGCGCCACCAGCCTATCCAGGTCGGCGCGCATATCGCGGTCGCCGTCACCCCAAGCAAGATGCGTCGTGCCGTCTGCCGCAACATCGACAAAATGCACGTGGGCGACATCATCGCCAAGCAGATCGAAATAATCGTCGATGGTATCCCCTGCCACCGCCATAGCGCCCAAATCCAGACACGCCTTAAGTGCCGGATGATCAACTGCCTCGATCATGCGCTTCGTGTCGGCCGCCGAGTTCACAATCATCGACTCAACCGGCTGTAGGGCCTCGAGCACCAGTCGCACGCCGCGCTCTCCCGCATGCTCGGCAATCGCACGCAGCATCGAGGCACTTCGACCCCACGCGTCCTCAATCGGCTCGTTCAAAAATGCCCAGCCGCTCGAGACCATGACCTGCTCGGCTCCAAGTTCCGCCGCGATATCCACAACGTTCTTAAAGTACGCGAGCGTGCGGGCACGCGCCTCATTCCCGCGCGCCGCGATATTCCACGGCTTGGGGTTGTTCTGTTCGGGGCAAAGCCCCACAATCCGAACCCCATACTGCTGCGACAGCTCCCGCACCTGCTCGAGCGAATCGTATCCATGGCAATCGACATACAGATGCATCGCCCCGGTCCAAAGCTCGCAACACGTGTAGCCCGAGGCCGCTGCCGAGGAAAAGAATTCCTCAAGGTCAAAATAACGATGGCTGATATTCATGACGGCAAGCAGGGGGTAGCTCATAATTACTCTCCAACCTAAACGAGGCCCCGTTCCATATAGGAGCGGGGCCCAATTACATAAACGTTATTTGCTCTTAGTAGTCGAACTGGTGATAGTAGCGGCGATAGTTAAGGTTGTGCTTGGTGACCGTCTCGTAGTAAGCGGCAAGGCGATCGGTGATCAACGAGGAGAGGATCCACGGAGACACGATGACGCGGAACTCGTCGTCAAGGCCGGGGATCGCGAACTCGGCGGTGTCGA
>URWM01000314.1 GCA_900551655.1 uncultured Collinsella sp. | reverse complement strand
CTTCGTCGGCAGCGTCAGATGTGTATAAGAGACAGGCGTATGAGTAATGTCCTCGCCCATAAACTTGATGGAGCCGGTCTTGGAGCGAAGCAGGCCCGAGACGGTCTTAAGCGTCGTGGACTTGCCGGCGCCGTTCGCACCGATCAGAGCAACGATCTCGCCCTCGTTGACGTTAAAGGAGATGTCCTTGATGGCGTGGATGGCGCCGTACCAGACGTTGATGTTGTAGACGGAAAGCATCGGCTCTGCCATTTAGTTCTCCCCCTTATCCTGCTTGCCCAGATACGCCTCAATAACGGCATCGTTATTCTGGATTTCCTCTGCCGTGCCCTTGGCGATGACCTTACCAAAGTTGAGCACGCAGATGCCCTCGCAGATGTTCATAACGAGCGACATATCATGCTCGATAAGCATGATGGCAATGCCAAAGGTGTCGCGAATCTTGACGATGTTCTCCATGAGCTCCGCGGTCTCGGACGGGTTCATGCCGGCAGCAGGCTCGTCGAGCAGCAGTAGCTTGGGGTTGGTAGCAAGCGCGCGGACGATCTCCAGACGACGCTGAGCGCCGTAAGGCAGCGATCCGGCCTGCTCGTTTGCCAGATGCTCCATATCAAAGATGGACAGCAGCTCCATGGCGCGCTCGTGAGCAGCCTTCTCGTGCTTCCAATACGTCGGCAGGCGCAGCACGCCCTCAAAGCCGGAGTAACGCTCCTGGTTATGCAGGCCGACCTTGACGTTGTCCTCCACCGTCATGGTGTTGAACAGGCGAATGTTCTGGAAGGTACGGGCAATACCCATGCGGTTGACCTGGTAGACCGACTTGCCCGAGGTGTCCTCGCCGTCGAGCAGGATGGTGCCGTGCGTGGGCTGATACACCTTGGTGAGCAGGTTGAAGACCGTGGTCTTGCCGGCGCCGTTGGGGCCGATGAGACCGGCGATCTCGGTCTTGCCGATAGTCAGGCTAAAGTCGTCGACTGCCTTAAGGCCACCGAACTCAATGCCCAGGTGGATGCACTCGAGTGCAGGGCGCTCGCCCAGGTCACGATCGGGAACGATGGCGCCAGAAGGATACGGGACCATCTTGCCCTTCTTGAACTCAAATTTACTGGGCATCGGCTGCCACCTCCTTCTTGGAAGCAAAGCGATCCTTAATGCGTGCGAAGAACGCCTTGAGCTGCGGGTTGTTGGTAAAGATCATGACCAGGATCAGCACGATAGCGTAAATGAGCATACGGTAGTCCGAGAACTGACGGAGCAGCTCGGGAAGCACCGTGAGCAGCGCCGCCGCGATGACGGAGCCGCGCATATTGCCCAGACCGCCCAGGACCACGAACACCAGGATGAGAATGGACGTGTTGAAGTCGAACTTGGTGGCGGAGAGCTGCGAGAAGTTACCGCCGAAGAGGGCTCCGGCAGCACCGGCGAGGGCAGCAGAAACCACGAAGGCGATCATGCGGTACTCGGTGACGGAGATGCCTACGGACTCGGCTGCAATCTTGTTATCGCGCACGGCCATAATGGCACGGCCGGTACGGCTGCGAACCAGGTTGAGCACGATCACGAGTGCGACCATGACCAGGATGGCACCGGCGAGGAAGGTCGAGTACGTCGACACGCCCGAGGCACCCTGGGCGCCCTTGATGATGGCGGTGCCGTCCTCGAGCAGGTGCAGGTCGTCGATCGTAGAGTTGCCCGTGATGTTAAAGATCACGTGCAGGCCGCGGGAGTCGACGCCCACAATGAGGCAGGTGACGATCTCTTTGATGATCTCGCCAAAAGCCAGGGTCACGATGGCCAGATAGTCGCCGCTCAGGCGCAGGACCGGGATACCAATCAAGAAGCCTAAGATGGCAGCGGCGATAGCGCCGACCACAATGCTGATGATCAGGCGCACCGGATCGGAGGGAACGGCGCTCTCGAGGGCGACCGCGGTGACGATGCCCGTGTAGGCACCGACACTCATAAAGCCCGCATGGCCCAGCGACAGGTCGCCCGCGATGCCGACGACGAGGTTGAGGGAAATGGCCATGACGATGTAGGCCGTAATGGGGACCAACTGACCGGCGATCATGCGCGGGATCATATGGTTGGACTGCATAAAGAACACGATGGCAAATGCCACGATGCACATGGCGTACGTGACAAAGTCGTGACGCGTCTGCTTGTCTTTAAGAAACTTCATAACGCTCACCTACACCTTCTCGGGGACGTACTTGCCCAAGAGGCCGGCAGGCTTGACGAGCAGGACGATGATCAAAACACCAAAGACGATGGAGTTGGCAAGGCTCGTGGAAATGTAGGCCTGCGCCATCGCCTCGATGATGCCGATGAGAATGCCACCGACAAAGGCACCGGGGATGGAGCCGATGCCGCCGAAGACGGCGGCGTCGAAGGCCTTGATGCCAGGCATGGCG
>URWM01000313.1 GCA_900551655.1 uncultured Collinsella sp. | reverse complement strand
CACCTAAGCCTTCGTCGGCAGCGTCAGATGTGTATAAGAGACAGCGTTTGGACCGCCTCGGGCATTCCGCCAACAACAAGATACTGTCGATAGAGCCCAAGCGCCTTTTCATGAAGGCTTGGCGCAAGAGGACTCATTAACTCGAATGATGAGCGTATCTCGCCGACCAGCTGATCGTGCCCCATCGCCCAGAGAAACTCCTCGAAATCGAGTGGAGTCATCTCAATCAAGTCGGTCTTTCCAACGGGGAACGAATACGACTGATGGTTAATGGCAACCCCAAGAAGCGACCCAGCAGCCGCAACGTAATACTCGGGAGCATCTTCGCAAAAGTATTTTAGGGAAGTGAGCGCTTCCTCGCATGCCTGGATCTCGTCAATGAACAGTAAGGTTTTGCCAGGCACGATACGCTGTCCCGTACGAGCCTCGATCGCGCGTACGATCGAATGAGGGTCAAGACCGCCCGAAAAATCCGCTCGCGCCGACCGGTCGTTCTCAAGATTAACGTAGACAACCGATTCGAAAAGATCCTGGGCGTACGTTCTGAGCAGATAGGTCTTGCCGCACTGGCGCACGCCTTTGACCAGCAAAGGTTTTCTATCAGCTCTGTCTCGCCATTCCCTAAGGAGCTCGTCTGCCTTGCGACGCATACGCAACCTTCCCTCATGAACTTCTGTTTGACAATATTTTAACGCGGATTAATTTGTTTTCAGTTATTTTTCTGCGTTTAAAAATGTTCTATACGGCACTTGAGGGAATACACCCCTATCTCTTGGTAAGGATAGCAAGCATTTCCACCAACGCTGATTGCCATGCGTTCTTCTTGTCCTTAGGCGAGCTTGCGAGCGAGCTCTCGCACCTCTTTCAACTTGGGCGACGATGCCATGCTGTCGCGCTCGGTCATACCGCTGATGGCGACAATGCCCTGGTCCTCCCACTTGCAGTACGCACAGGTCGACTTGTACATAGCGATCGCCGCATCATAGACGCCCTCGCTGTGGCTATCGAGTAAAAGGGCCGTCTTGGTGAACGGGAAGCCCGTAGCACCGAAGGCGTATAGGCGATCGATGGCGGCCTTCTCCTGCGCAGTGATATCAAACCAGTAGATAGGCGAAGCGAAGACAACCATGTCGGCGTCTTTCAGCGACTCGATCACGTTGGCCATGTCATCCTTCTGCACGCAAGTGCCCTCGTGGGCGAAGCAATACTGACACCCCAGACAACCAGCGATTTTCTTACTGGCAACGCGGATGACCTCGACCGTATGGCCACCCTCACGCGCAGTCTCAGCAAACGCCTCGACCATGGTGTCGGTATTGGCGCCCTTGCGCGGGCTACCGCTCAATACAACGATATTCATAAGAATCTCCCTTCTTCATGCCGCAGGCGCGCGGCATACATTTCGTTGTAACCAAAACGGATGGAGCTATTCAGTCGTCTGCAGGCCACATCTCTCGTCAGTGTTCTCTAGACATAATCTCACCGCCTGATAACTCCTCGACTGTCTTGACTCTCTCTCCGAAAATTGAACAGCAAATCGTTGCTCGCAAAGTATCGACTGTGAGAAAATTAGCTTGAGCTTTCTCCCTGCTCGCATAAGCGTTCGCGTGAAAGAGCCTAGCCGCATCGGCCAGGCGCAATATAGATCCGCGGAAACCGGCCTACGAACAAGGAGCGTCTTATGTATGGACAGCATGTTGCACCGCAGACCCATAACAAACGGACTGGCCTGTCTATCCGCGACGTCAAGCGTCATGCAGACGCCAGAATCGCCGCCTTCGGAGTAAGCATTCTTGTGGCAGGACTGCTTTTGCTACCCTGCGCAGCACTGGCGACCGAAATACCCGAGCCCGATGTCGCAGCACCCATCACCTGCGACGAAGTCAACGCGGAAGGCAGCCTCACAGCAACCACCCCCATCGATCATTACTACGATTTGGAGCTACCCCCTGCTTTCGAGTTGGTCCAGAACGAGGCTCTTGTATACGATTTCCTCGACAAACCCGAGGACTTCATCTACGGGCTTAACGACACCGTCCATCTCTTCAAGATCGACACCGATACCGAAAGCCTTATAAAAACCGAGAACCCCAAAGAGGCCAGCGTCTCTATTGCCCTGACCATGATCGACAATCACGTTAGAGCAACCGCAGTCTTTACAGGCGGCTACGCCGACGACCAAATCCCTTACAGGCTGAACCTCATCAGCTCAACCCACCTTGGCACACACGTTGACCGCGACTTCGACAGCGGGCAGGGGATTATGCACGAGACGCGGCACGATTACTACATCCGCTACGTCTTCGACAGCGACGTGCACTTGATTGCAACCGATACGAGCGGTTCCAAACCCGATCCAAGTGTTAAACCGAGCCCACGAGACGTAGAGGAATCTCGTATGCCGTCTTCTGCTTGAAAAA
>URWM01000312.1 GCA_900551655.1 uncultured Collinsella sp. | reverse complement strand
AAGCCTTCGTCGGCAGCGTCAGATGTGTATAAGAGACAGCACCTCGTCGACACCCACGACCACGCCATCCCCACCGAGCTCGTGCATCAGCTCGTACATGCCGTTGACGCGCTCGCGCTCGGCAAGTTCCTTGGCATGGCGCTTAAGAGCGCGTTCGCAAGCCTTGATCACTTGCTGGCGCGGATCCTCACGATAATGCTCCACGAGGGCGGGGATCTCCTCAAACGTGGCGCTCGCCAGCTCGCCGGCAACCTGCGATGCCGAAACCGAGCTCGTCATGTTGGCCATATCGGGACCTCCTTGCATGCAAATCAGATAAAAAGAAGGGCCACCCGAAGGTGACCCTTTTGTCCAAACGAGTGGACAGACGCTGCGATCTTCTTAGCGCTTCTCGGGGATGCGAGCAGCCTTGCCCACCTTGTCGCGGAGGTAGTACAGCTTGGCGCGACGGACGCGACCATGACGAACGACCTCGAGCTTGGCGATCTTGGGGCTGTGAAGCGGGAAGGTACGCTCAACACCGACACCGAAGGACATCTTGCGGACGGTGAAGGTCTCGCGGGCACCGGCGCCGGCCATGCGGATGACGTCACCCTGGAAAACCTGGATGCGCTCGCGGTCGCCTTCCTTAATGCGGTAGTGGACCTTGACGTTGTCGGCAACGCGGACCTGCGGGATGTCCTCGCGGATCTGCTGACGCTCGATTGCGCGGATGTAATCCATGTGCAATTCCTTACTCTTCTAGAGGTGCCGTACCACCTTGGCCGGCACGTAGTTGAACAAACGTATTCGAGTATACACGCCACGACCTTGGCTGCAAGAACTATTTTGCCCGTGCGCAAAAAGACAAAAACACGCACTCTTTCTGCACTTATGCGCCGTCCGCAGCATCAGTCGTCGGCGTCGTCACGGTCGTTCCGGGCGCGATATAGCCGTATTCGAGCAGCACCGAAAGCGCATGCTGCTTCCAGGTGGCAAGATCTTCGTCATTATAGTTGTCATGGGCCCATTCGTTCATCGCGTCCTCGGCGTCTTGGGGCACCAGGTCCTGGCTGTCTGCCATCAGGTACAGGATGCCTAAGATGTCGAAGTCCTGCTTTGTCATCTCTTCCTTGTTTGATGTGCTGATGAGGCCGTGATCGATGCCGTAGCGGCAGATATCGGTCAAAACGGTAACGAGGCCCGTAGGAATCGACGAGGTATCCTTCGCGGCAGCGGGCGCGGTGTCGTCAGTTACCGCAGCGGCATCATCGCTCGACGGAGCAGACTCGGCCACGTTCGCATCGGAAGCTGCCTGTTCTCCCTGGGCAGGAGCCGCGCTATCCGTCGTTGCCGAAGAATCCCCCGTGGAGGCGGACGTAACGCTCACCGGTGTCTCGACCACGGTCGTAATCGGGTCGACCGGTGCGGGTGCGGCGATGACCTCGGCCCAATCGGAATACACGCCGTCAATAAAGGCGCGAACATGGAAGGTGCCCGGTTGCGAGATGGTCATCGTGCCGTCCGTCGCGACCGAAATGCCCTTGCTCTCGAGCTCTTGGGCCTCCCAGCTGCAGACCCTATCGACCTCCTTGCCCGTCGTGTCATAGACCGTAGCCGTCAGGCCTTCGATGCCGTTGAGATTTTCCTCGACGCCGACGACGGTCTGTGCCGAGCCCTCGAGTTTGATGCTGCCGTTAAACGGCTCGGGTGCCACGTCGCTTACCTTATATTTGTAGGCCGCGGCGTCGATCTCGTCATTGGTCGAGACATGCCCGTTCACGTCCACATAGGTGTCCTCGGGGATAAAGTACTTTACGTAGGCGGTGCCGGCCTTTTTACCCACTACGACTTGCTCGTGGGTAACAGGGTCGGTCTGGATCTCGATGACGTCGGACTTGCATTCCTTGCCCTTTTTGTCCACCACGCGCCAGTCGCCCGACGACTTCACAAAGCCGTAGTAGTCAACATCGTCCTCGTCCCTTGCACGCACGCGATAGGAAGAGATGGGGTCTTCCCCTCCCACCGTAAGCCTTCGGGTCTTATCGGTCTGCAGCGAGACGAGAATCTTGGAGATGGGCTTAATAGGCTGCGGCGTGCCCAACTGCGTATCGACCGTCACCGACTCAAACGACAGATTGGAACCCGTAATGGACATGGGATAGGTCGCGGCCATGTCATTGAGCACGTTGCACGTGCGCGGGGCGCCACCGTTGCGCGAAGGCACCTCGCGATCGGCCAGGACCGAATTCCAATCGATGGCGCGCACCATGTGGTTGTTGGTGCGATGCGACCAGCTCGTGACGTTTCCGGCGGTGGTATCGTAGCCGTCGTCGCCACGATGGGCGATTGAGCGCAGGAACAGGTTCTGCACGGCGTCGGTCGACTGATCGCCAAAGGTGGTGTAGAACGAGCGCTGGTCATAACCTGTCTCTTATACACATCTCCGAGCCC
>URWM01000311.1 GCA_900551655.1 uncultured Collinsella sp. | reverse complement strand
GAGATTCCTCTACGTCTCGTGGGCTCGGAGATGTGTATAAGAGACAGCATAAAAAACGGAGCACTTGAGGCCCGCAAGGCTTCTGGTGTATGGCTCATCGACAAAGACAGCGTCGACACGCGACTCCGCTCTGTGACCAAAACGGGGGGACGTCCCCGCCGCGGCCACGGTAAGAGCGAGATCGCGTTCACCCTCATGAACCGCACGTACGAAGTCGCTCAGCTGGTCTACAGCACATCGCGAAAAGACTTTACCCACATCGGTGCCGACATCGATTACGCCCACGCCCCTATTGGAGTATTTGGCCCTAATAGCCCCATATCGCTCGACTCCTTCTGCATCTGGTGGCGCGGCCGCGGTATCCCGCTCGCACGCATTGGGCTAGCCTCCCTGCTTGCAGAAGCCGCAGTCGATGTTCCCGATGAACTCGTCCAGCGAAATCTCGGCCTCTCCTTATCCGACCAGTATTGGATTAGGCCCCAAGGTTCCGGTCTCACCTGGGAGGATATCAACTTCTTCAATAACGCCTTTGATGACGTCTCACTGTCCATTGCGCCCTTTGCCCCAGAGGGAAAAGCGGCTGCTGCAAAGCCCGATAACACCTCGGACGGCAATCTTCAAAAGTACTGGACGTGCGAGGGCGAGCGTCGAATTCTGCATAAGGCAGGAGCGCACCTGAACCAGGAACCTTATAACGAGCTGGTGGCGACTGCACTTCACCGTCGCATCCTAAACGCCTGCGATTATGTGCCTTACTCGCTCGAGGGCACGGGCACTTCCGCCCTGAGCATATGCGATGTCTTCTTAACTGATGAAGAAGAGTATGTCCCTGCGTTCTATGTAAACCAGTACGCGAACGCAGATGAACGGCTAACCGACTACGAGCGATATGTAGCAAACTGCGAGAAGCTCGGGGTAACAGGCGTCAAGGATGCCCTTGACCGCGTGATCGTATGCGACGACATCATCGCCAACTATGACCGCCATTGGCGTAACTTTGGCCTTGTGCGAAACGTCAACACGCTAACCTGCAGACCTGCCCCCATCTTTGATTCGGGCTCATCGCTCTGGTGCAACATTTCTCTTGAGGAGCTTAGGGCGGGAGAGCACAGTTTTACCAGCGCACAATTTCATTCAAGCCCCGCCAAACAAATGTTGCTCGTCGAGGACATGGGCTGGTTTAACGGCGACAAACTCGAAGGCTTTGTCGACGAGGCGATCGAGATTCTGTCTAAAAACGATGCCCTAGCAGCGAGACTGCCTTATCTAAAAGAGGCGCTAACGTGGCGCCTCGAAAGAATGATCGACATCGCTGAATGGAGTTAGCGAGGCAGCATTGCCCCGCCAACTCCCCTACCTTCCGCGCAGGGCCTTGAGCTTGGCCAGGGCATCGGGGCTCAGGCGGCTGCCCAGGGTCATCTTGATCTGCGGAGCTTCCTCTGCCTCGTGAACGTCGTTATCGATCTGTTTGATCTCGTCCACCAGCATACGGCTCGAGATGCGCGTGACGCCCTTGCCCATGACGACGGCCTGGATCGTGCCGTCACTCGACACCACGGAGCACGCGCGGCCTTCCTCGCGTGCCTCGATGCAGAGCTTCTGCACCACGGTATCGGCCGAGACGCCCGTCGGCGAAAACTCGATGCGCACGCCGCGGGCCGGCAGGTTGGGACGCTCGCTAGAAATGTTGCCCGCGCCGTCAAACACGATTACGGCCTCGTAGCGGCCCTGGGCAAACGCGGCAACGTCGTTGATGAGTGCTGTACGAGCCATATCGTGAACGTCGCTGGAATACGGATCGTCGGAATGGTCGTACACGAGCTTTTCGTAGCGCGGCGTGCAATGGATCACGTTGTAACCGTCGACCACCAGCAGCTCGGGCTTATTGGAGTGCACCGTCGAGACCGGATCGGCGATGGCCTGCGCAAACGCATTGCCGCCCACGCCGTAGGTCGCGGCCGAAACAATTGGCTTGGCCGAGCCCTCGCCAAAGCGCTTGGCCTTGGACTTGGCGCGGTTCTTCTTGGACATGCGCTACTCCTCCCCCATGAGCTCGCCGGCATTGCGGCGCAGCCACTCAAAGCACAGCGCGGTGGTCGCCTGGGCCACGTTGAGACTCTCGGTCATGCCGCGCTGGGGGAGCTTGGTCAAAAAGTCGCATTTCTCGAGCACCAGACGCGAGATGCCATCGCCCTCGGAACCCATGACGAGCGCCACGCGGCCCTCGAAGGGAGCATCCCAGCAGCTGCCCTCGGCGTGCTCGGAAGCACCGCCCACCCAAAAGCCGGCGGCCTTGAGGTCATCGAGCGCACGGGCAATGTTGGGAACCTGCGCGATGGGCAGATGCATGACGGCGCCGGCAGAGGTCTTGTAGCTGCCCACGGTCACGCCGGCGGCGCGCTTGTTGGCAACTGTCTCTTATACACATCTCCGAGCCCACGAGACGTAGAGGAATCTCG
>URWM01000310.1 GCA_900551655.1 uncultured Collinsella sp. | reverse complement strand
GATAAACGTGTCTACGGTATCGTACAGGTCAAAGGCTATGACCGGTCGCCTCCAAACAAGTCGGAACGCGTGGCCAAGTAGGCATCGAGGGCCTCGAGGGGGCGATCCGCATATGCCTGGTAGCGGTCGCGCTTACTACGGCGCTTGCCGTCTTCGAGTGGCGGCACCAGGCCAAAATTGACATGCATGGGCTGGTAGCCCACGGTTGCCGGATCGGTCGCATAGCCCACGAGCGCGCCTAAGGCGCCCACGCGCGGCAGCTCGACGGGGGCGGCCCCGATAGCCTCGGCATAGGTGTTGATTGCAGCGAGCAGACCGGTCGCCACGGCCTCCATATAGCCTTCGGTGCCGGTGATCTGACCGGCGAGGCGCACACCCGTGCCGGGCACGGCAAAGGTGCCGTCAAGAACGTGCGGCGCATCGACAAAGGTATTGCGGTGCATGACGCCATAACGGAAGAACTCGGCATTCTCCAAACCGGGAACCATATGGAAGACACGCTTTTGCTCGCCAAAGGTCAGGTTGGTCTGGAAGCCAACCAGGTTATAGGCGGTCTTCTCTTTGTTCTCGGCGCGCAGCTGAATCGCCGCCCAGGGGCGACGTCCGGTACGCGGGTCGGTCAGGCCGACGGGCTTCATGGCACCAAAGCGGATGGCATCCTTGCCGGTGCGGGCAACTTCCTCGGCAGGCTGACAGGCCTGGAACAGGTCGCCACCCTCAAAGTCCTTAAGCACGACGCGGTCGGCGGTGGTGAGCGCCTCGATAAAGGCCTCGTACTCCTCCTTGTTGAGCGGAGCGTTGAGATAGTCGCCGCTCCCCTGCTCCTCGTAGCGCGACTGCGAGAACAGCACGTCCATATCGAGCGTGGAGGCATCGACGATCGGCGCCGCGCAGTCAAAGAACGCCAAGGCATCGCCACCGACGAGCTTCATGACCTCTTCACTCAATGCCGGTGAACACAGCGGGCCCGCGGCAATGACCACATGGCCCTCGGGAATCTGCGTAACCTCGCCGTGCACGACCTCGATATTGGGACGAGCGGCAACTTCGGCCTCGACAAGCTCGGAAAACTTGACGCGATCGACCGCTAAGGCGCCACCGGCGGGAACAGCCGCGCGATGGGCGCAATCGAGCAGAACTGAACCCATGCGCTCAAGCTCGGCCTTCAGCAAACCAGCCGCGGAATCCGGACGGGTCGACTTAAACGAATTGGAGCAGACGAGCTCTGCCAAGTGATCGGTATGGTGAGCCGGGGAGCTAACCTGGGGGCGCATCTCGCACAGCTTAACGGCAAAACCGCGGTCTGCCAGCTGGATCGCGCATTCCGAACCCGCCAGACCGCCACCGATAACCGTCACCTGATCAAACAGCATCTGCAAACACCTTTCTAATTGACATGTTTTCCATTGTGACCGAAGGGTGTCTGGGCGTGAAGGGCAAACTTGGAGGGCGCATACCTTCCATCCATCATGCGATCGATAAGGCCCTCGAGTTCAAGCGAACCCAAGAGTTTGAGTACGCCGACGGCATCGAGCGAGACGAGCGCCGCGATGTCGTTGACCTTGAGCGGAGAGGCGATGAGCGCATGCATCACGGTCTGCTGTGTTGGATCCAGGTCGGCAATGCCGGGAGCATCGGGGCGCGAGTAGCGCAGGGTGCCGTAGATGCGTGAGATAGCCATCTCGATAGATTCCTCGTCGATGATGCAGCAAGCACCGTTCGCAATGAGGTAATTCGTGCCACGCGACTCGGGCGATAGGATCGACCCCGGCACGACAAGAAGTTCGCGCCCCAAATCCATAGCAGCCTCGTCTGTAGAAAACGTCCCGGAAGGCATACCCGCCTCGGATACAAAGAGGGCTTGCGACAGGGCCGCGATCACGCGATTGCGGCGCGGAAAGACAAACTTGCGCGGACCCATGCCCCACGGAGAGATCGACACGACCGCGCCACCCGTATCGAGCGTGCGCATAATAAGCCCCGCGCTCGAACGCGGGTAGACCACGTCGGCGCCCGTCCCCAGCACCACGACGTGTTTGCCGCCGGCGTTGACCGCAGCCCAACCCGAGGCCTGGTCACAACCGACCGCGCCGCCCGAAACTACCGTCACTCCCGCCTCGACCGCCACCTTTGCCGCAAGCTCTGCCACGGCAAGACCATACGGCGAGGCCTTGCGCGCGCCGATGATGGAGAGCGCGGGCGTCGAAAGCACCTCGGGGTTGCCGCGCACATAGAGCGTCTGGGGTACATCAGAAAGCTCCAAAACGGTCTCGGGATACAACGCATCACCTGGATGCAGCTCGTAGGTCCCCTCGGCCATCATTGGTCCCTCCTTCCCTGGTACATCGCTGCCTCGAGCACGTGGTCCTGCGTCACCTGCTCGCTCTCGGCGACGTCGGCGATTGTACGCGCGATACGCACCAGTCGCACGATGCCGCGACCCGTGAGATGTGTGCGCTTCGACA
>URWM01000309.1 GCA_900551655.1 uncultured Collinsella sp. | reverse complement strand
TGCTGCTGCAGCAATTGGGTGCGAGCGACGACGACTAACAAGTAGGGGCGTGGCGTGGCGGGGCTACCAGTTGTTCTTTGCCCCGCTACCTCGCAGGTTGATTCTAGTCCCATCGAAAGGAAAGCATGTTCGGATACATCTACAAGAAAGATGTCGCCATTATCGCGGTTGTCCTGTGCCTTTGTCTGGGCGTGGGCAGCTTCTTTGATTATCAGATCTCGAGTGCGCTGTTCAACATCGGCAGCATGTACGGTCGCTTTGTCGAGGCGGCCGGTGAGCTGCCGTTCGAGCTGACGGCGAGCATCGCGGGCGTTATGCTCGTGCGCGCGGTGCGTCCCGACTCCGGGGGGAGCAAATGGCTCGCCGTGCTCGGCATCCTCGTCAACGTTGGCCTGGCCGGCTACGAGATCGTCTCGTCCCTGAAGGTTGGCGGCAAACTCATCGCGGTTCAGCTGGTACTGACGTTTGTGCTGGTGATCGTCGCCAACCTTATCGTCTATCGCCTCACGCGCGCGACCGAGCCTGACGAGCTCACGCGCTGGGCGTTGATGGTACTTGCCGTGTGGGTCGCTCAGGCCATTATCCTCAACGTGATCGTCAAGCCGCTGTGGTCGCGCCCGCGCATGCGCGTGATCGAGGTCACGCCGGGGCTCAATTTTCAGCCGTGGTGGGTGATCGGCAACCCCGACAAGTGGGCCTATATCGCCGCCGGCGTGATCAAGGACGGGTTCAAGTCGTTTGCGAGCGGACACACGGCGCACGCGGCGATCGGTCTTATGCTCGCCGGGCTTCCCGCGGCGGCTTTTAAGGAAAAGCCGTCGCGTCGCCGCGTGATCTTTTGGACGGCGGCTGTGGTCGCGGCGCTCGTCGCCTTTGGCCGCATCGTGATCGGAGCGCATTTTTTGAGCGACGTGAGCTGCGGCTTTGCCCTGGTGCTGGCGCTTGAGTGCCTTGCCGCGCGCATTGCCTATCCCAACGGCGTACAATAGCCCCGTTTGAATCATCGGGCCCGTGCCCGGCTAGAGAGGATTGCCATGCTCGCGTTTAACAACGACTATTCCCACGGCGCACATCCGGCAGTGCTGCAGGCGCTCGTCGACACCAATATGGAGCCGCAGCCCGGCTACGGTACCGATGCACACACCGAGCGTGCCAAGCAGCTTATCCGCGAGGCCTGTCAGGTCCCCGATGCCGACGTGTTTTTTCTGGTGGGCGGCACGCAGGCCAACGCGACGGTGATTGACATGCTGCTTGCGCCCTACGAGGGCGTCGTTGCTGCTGAGACTGGCCACGTCGCCTGTCACGAGGCGGGCGCTATCGAGTTTGGCGGCCACAAGGTGCTCACCATCCCCGGCTACGAGGGCAAGATGCATGCCGAGGACCTCGAGAACTATATCCAGGTGTTCTACGAAAACGAGAGCTACGAGCACACGGTGTTCCCGGGTGCCGTGTACGTGAGCCTATCGACCGAGTACGGCACACTGTACTCCAAGGCCGAGCTCGCGGCGATTCACGCGGTGTGCCAGAAGCGCGAGATTCCGCTGTTTGTGGACGGTGCTCGCCTGGCCTATGCGCTGGCGGCCGATGAGTGCGACATTACCCTGCCCGAGCTGGCGCAGCTGTGTGACGTGTTCTACATCGGCGGCACCAAGTGTGGTGCGCTCTGCGGCGAGGCTGTGGTGTTCTGTGGCATGCACGCCCCGGCGCACCCCATTCCGCGTATTAAGCAGCATGGCGCACTGCTCGCCAAGGGCCGCCTGACGGGTGTGCAGTTCGAGGCTCTTTTTACCGATGGACTGTATTTTGAGATTGGTCGCCAGGCGATTGAGACCGCTCAGGCGCTGCGTCGTGTGCTGCACGAGCGCGGCTACCAGTTCTTCTTGGAGACGCCCACGAACCAGCAGTTCGTGATTCTGCCCAACGAGGATATGGCCCGCATTCGCGAGCATGCCTCGATCGAGTACTGGGAAAAATACGACGAGACCCACACGGTGGTGCGCTTTTGCACCAGCTGGGCCACGACGCAGGAGGATATCGACGCGTTGGCGGCGGTTCTGTAGCCTGATGTAATGACGAGGGGCCGCCTTGCGCTGGGTTTGGCGCAAGGCGGCCTTTGCTTTTGGGGAGAAGGGTTGTATGACAGAGATGTCCGAGCCGACGATTCGCCTGGCGACGCCCGATGATGCGCCGGCGTTGCTTGCCATCTATGAGCCGTATGTGCGCCAGACGGCGATTACCTGCGAATACGAGGTGCCGAGCGTTGAGGAGTTCGCCGGGCGCATCGAGCGTACGCTCAAGCGCTACCCGTATTTGGTGATGGAGCTGGACGGGCGTCCGGTGGGTTATGCCTATGCGAGCCCGCTCAACAGCCGCGAGGCATACGACTGGTCGGTCGAGACGTCGATCTACCTGGCGCGCGATGTGCGCCATGGCGGGCTGGGTCGCAAACTGCACGACGCGCTCAAGCAATGCCTGGT
>URWM01000308.1 GCA_900551655.1 uncultured Collinsella sp. | reverse complement strand
GCACGGTGCTCTACGGCGTCTTTTTGCTGTTCTCGGGCGCCACGCTGCTGCAGGGGCTGCTGTGCCTATGGCTGTTCAACATTATGATCGTCAACTGGAACGGCATGAGCTACCTCACGGCCATCAAGGATTACCGCGGCATTCTGTGTAGCTTTGCCGCGGCCATTGGCGTGGCATGCCTGTGCGCCCTGTGCTCGCTGGCGCTGGGACTGCCGCCGGTCGAGGGCCTGCTGGCTTCGATCGCCCTGGGCTATGGCGTGATGCTCGCATGGGACGTGGTGCTGCTGTACCGGTATTTTCCTCAGAGCGATCGCAGCCCCTGGCTCTTTTTGCGCTGGCTCGACCAATTTATGCCGCTGGCGCTCACGGGCCTGTTTACCAACCTGGGGCTCTTTGCGCACCTGGTGATCATTTGGGTCGGTCCCATTGGCGTGCAGGTCAAAGGCCTGTTTTACGGCGCGCCCTATCATGATGTGCCGGCGTTGCTTGCGTTTTTGACCATTCTGGTCACGACCGTCAACTTTGTGGTGTCGGTCGAGGTGAACTTCTATCCGCGCTACCGCGACTACTACAGCCTGTTTAACGACGGCGGCGTGGTGGGCGACATCGTGGTGGCCGAGGAGGAAATGCTCGCCACGCTCAACCGGGAGCTGCGGTTTTGCGCGCTCAAGCAGCTATTTGTGACGGCAGCGGTCATCTCGCTCGAGACCACGGTGCTCTCGGCCCTGCCACTCGGCTTCAACAACCTAATGCACGGGTATTTCCGCACGCTGTGCGTGGGCTACGGCCTGTATGCCGTGGGCAATACGGTGATGCTCATCTTGCTGTACTTTACCGACTACAAGGGGGCCGTGCTGGCCTCGGGCCTGTTTGCCGGTGTGGCCGGGCTGGCGACTGCCGTGTCGTTGCTTTTGCCGCAGCAGTTTTATGGCTTTGGCTTTTTGCTCGGCGCGGCGGTGTTTTTTGTTGTGGCGCTCATGCGGCTCGATACCTATACCGCCAACTTGCCGTATCGTATTCTGAGCCAGCAGCCCATTGTGGCGACCGACAAAACGGGTCGCTTTACGGAGCTGGGCTGCTTGCTTGACCGTGCCGAACAGCGCTACGAGGAACTGCGTCTAGAGGGCGAGCCGCATGGTGTGTTTGAGCGCACGGTGGTTCGCGTGTATCGCAATCGTTGGGGAGGTCCTGATGACCGATAGGATGATATCGCGTCGCCGCTTGATCGAGGCGGCTGCCGGCACATTGCTGCTTTCGGGCTGCTCTTCGCAGGACGAATCCTCGACAAAAAAGACCAAGAAGCAGGACAAGATTAAAAAGGCCGATGCGTCTAGCGAGACCAAGCATCTTCGCGACAAGGATGAGCTGTACGAGGTTTACGACGACTCGGGCATCGTATGCATGTACCTGACGGTCTCGCGCGGCAATAGCTCCGAGAACACCGATCATAGCTGGACCGAGATCAATACCTACTCGGTCTACGACTATGCCGACATGGGCGTGACACGCTATCAGGTTATGGGCCTGCTGCAGCCAGGCGATGATAAGGGCCCCGTTGCTGGCGAGGTGGGCTATGGCGAGGAGGCACCCAACGCCACGGTGCAGGTGCGCGGTCAGACGTCGAGTACCTATACGCAAAAGAACTACAAGGTGGAGCTCAAAAAGGGCAAGGGTACCTGGCGCCAACAGCGCGCGATTGCGCTCAACAAGCACATGGGCGAGGGTATGCGTTTTCGCAACAAGATGGCCTACGACCTTATCCGTGGGATTCCCCAGATGATGGGCCTGCGCACGCAGTTTGTGCATCTGTGGGTGTGCGACCAGACCGAAAAGTCCAACGACACCTTTGAGGACTACGGCCTGTTTACGCAGGTGGAGCAGCTCAACAAGACGGCGCTTAAGGCACATGGCCTGGATAAGAGCGGACACCTGTATAAGGTGAACAGCTTCGATTTCCATCGCTACGAGGATACCATTAAGCTCGCCGACGATCCCGACTACAACCAGGCTAAATTTGAGGGCATGCTCGAGATTAAGGGCGATTCGGACCACACCAAGCTCATCGAGATGCTCGATGCGCTCAACGACGAATCGCAAAAGATTGATGACGTGCTCGACACCTACTTTGATACCGAAAATCTGGTCTATTGGCTGGCGTTTCAGATCCTGACGGGCAACTGCGATACTCAGAACCGTAACTGTTATCTGTACAGCCCGCTCAACTCAAATACCTGGTACTTTTTAGATTGGGATAACGACGGCATGCTGCGTAAGCTTGAGCTGAGCCTGAAGGGGTTCTCGGACTATGCGAGCTGGGAGCGCGGCGTAAGCAACTACTGGGGCAACGTGCTATTCAATCGCGCGCTGCGCAGTAAATCGTTCCGCAGTGAGCTCGACCGCGCCGTAAAGGACCTGCGCTCGTATATGACCGAGGCGCGCCTGGCCAAGATGAGTAGACATTATCGCGAGGTTACCGAAT
>URWM01000307.1 GCA_900551655.1 uncultured Collinsella sp. | reverse complement strand
CAGCGTCAGATGTGTATAAGAGACAGGTTTATGTAGAGCGTGCCTTCGGTCTCCGATGAGTCGGGGCTCACCGTGCGCTCCCACCAGCAGGTGTCCTTGCCCTTCCACTGGCGGACCATCGTCTCGTTCGTGGAATACGGGCTCACCTTGAGCTCGCGGAAGAGCTGATACTCCTTGCCCTCGCCGTTGTAGATGTCTGCCAGGTAGTGATAGTCCTTGGCAAACGAATCGGGCGGTTGCGTACCGCACAACTCGACCATGGCGGGCAGCCAAAGGGTTGCGGGCAACTCGCTCAGACACGATGCACTGTTGGCGGCGCCAGCGTTATTCGAGATCTTTTTGACAGATTTGATGAGTGTGCGCAACTCGTTGGGCAGCAGCTTAAGGCCGTCGCCGTTGAGCCATTCCCGCAGCTCGCAATCTGCCCAGCCGGCGCTCGGCGGTTCAGCTGCAGCGTTGCGCTCGGCAATACCCGCGTCGAACATAAACGTCAGCCCGGCCTTGCCCGTACCGTCTAGAAGCTCGTCGTGGCGGATACCCACAAGCTGCGCGCCAACCTGCAGCCCGTTGGTGAGCGTGACACGTTTGGTACACGGATAGGGGATATGCCCATCGGCATCGAGCAGGTGATAGCGCTTGGCAATCTCGCGTGCCTCGCTACGGGTCTCGGCGGCCTTAATCTTGAGCGAAATCTCCTGCAGCTGATCCCAGGTGTAGTCGTCAAGCGAACCGCGGATGCCATCCAGGTAGTCGGGGATGCCAAAGCCATGGGTCGCCGCCCCAATGACGCTGAGCCCCGCAACGGCTGCAACGACGCCACCGATAATAAACCGGCGGCGGGTCATGGCATCGTGCCGGGCCTGTTCCAGGATCTCTCGCGCGCGCTCGCCGGCGACGTCGACCTTAAGGTGCGTACCGGAGTCGATGTCGATTGCGGCGTCACTGCCCGCGCCCTCGCGGCCCTCGGATTCGGCATCGGTGAGGTATGCCGAGAGCACCTCGAGCATCTGCTGCTCGGTGGGACGATCGCACTGCTCGACTGAGAGACCCTTCATGATGATTTGGACGAGCGCTTCATCGCCCTCGCAGCGCGGCTCGAGCGGTGCCGGCTTGGTCTTGGTCTTTACGAGATAGAACGAGCCGGTTGCAGCGGCGTCCGTCGACTCAAAGTCAAACGGTTTGCGACCGCTGTAGAGCTGGTACAGAATGCTCGAAAGCGCATAGACGTCGATTGCCGGCGAACGGCGAAGGGCCGCGATGCCTTCGATATCCTGCGTGAGCATCTCGGGCGCGGCGTATGCGGGCGTGGCAAAACGCCAGATGTCGGCGCGCCGGGTGATCGTGTCGTCGCCGAGAGCCATGGTCGCGGAGCCCATGTCGATGAGGCAGGGGTCAAAGGAACAATCAGCAATCTGCTGCTCGAGCGTTCGGCTAGTGGTGCGGAACATGATATTGGCAGGCGACAGGTCGCGATGGATGACCGGATTCACGAGGCCTTGGGTCATCAAGAGCGCACGAAGCACGGCGTTTCCGACGGCGGCGACCATCTGGGTGGTCAGCCCGCCCGAGGCGTCGTGCGGAAGCAGGGGCAGCGCCTGCTTGAGCGAGGTGCCCTCGACCCACTCCATGAGGATGAGAGGGTCATCCTCGCACGATCCGTAGCCATAGACGCGCGGAAATCCGCGCAGGTACGAGACGGTACACAGATGACGGTACTCCTCGAACAGCGCGGCGGTGCTGGCCAGGTGCGCTGCCGATTGCTCGGCGGAGCGGTCGGGGGCTTGGCCGGAAAGGATGGCGTTGTCCTTGAGTAGCTTGACGGCAAAGACCTCGCCGCTCGTGTTGGTCGCGCGCAGCACGTGTCCGATGTTGCCGTTGTTGCGGTGGGCCGTCTGGAGAATAAGCGTCATAAACCGACGCTTGGCGTCGTCCTCGGCGCTGGGGTCGACCGCCACGGCGGTGTCGAACGTGTCAAGACGGATGAGTTTGTCGCCATAGGCGCTATCGGTAGTATCCATGGCGTTCCTTTATCTGGCATGGGTTGCCGCGCGTATACGTGAGCAGTGCGGATATCGGTAAAGTACCATGATAGCCGCACTGCCCACGTATACCGCTGAGTATTGTCGTTTACGACGCAGAAGGTAGAAGACGAAAGACGGACGGCGACCGTCTTCCGATCGCCGTCCGTGCTAGTCCACAATGACAAGGAATGTCGTGTAGAGACCCAGATGGAGCCTGTCGCTGTTGGCGATTTCCACGGGGGGATAGATCTTGCCGGGCTCGCGTTGGTCGCGCGGCGGCTCAATCACAATATCGCCGTCGCCTGCACCCGATTCGAGTACCGTGCCGTTGGTCGATCCAAGGCCCTGGGCGTACCAGTGCTCACCCTCAAGCCAAATGCGAAGATGCTCGCGCGATGCGTCGGCGCCCACATCGGTGACTGTCTCTTATACACATCTCCGAGCCCACGAGACGTAGAGGAATCTCG
>URWM01000306.1 GCA_900551655.1 uncultured Collinsella sp. | reverse complement strand
CCTAAGCCTTCGTCGGCAGCGTCAGATGTGTATAAGAGACAGTGCCAGGAGCCCCTCGCGCGGCGGCACCTTGGAGTAGCCATCGATCAAAATCTCACTCAGCTCGCGATAGAGCTCCTCGCCATTCGCGCCAATGCCCCACGTGTCGTGGTAGGCCTGGCACTCGTCCTCGAGCGACAAATGCTCAAACTGGGCAAAATCGTCGACCGTCACGTCAATACCGTGGCGGTGCAATAACTCGGGCTGGGCATAGGCCCAAACGGGGGTGCTATTAACCAGTGTGCCGTCGCAATCGAAAATAAAAGCAACACTTGAGGCGGCGATGTGGTCCATAAACATGCCTTTCGATGTCAAAGGGTAAACAACCTGCTAAAAACGTTTTACCAAACGTCAACCTAACTATCTAGAAAACCTAATTGGTAAAACTGTCAAGAGTTTTACCATCGCAATTCTGCCAGTGGTATAAACATGGCGCTTACCGATTAAACGCCATCGCAAAAACACTTTCGTTCATATAAGTAACGTACAGGTGTTATCGTAGTTTTTGCCGAAAGTTCCACCGAGCACGCGAGGTGGAACGAATCATAGAACTATCGCCGTCCCTTCGATTCGTGCAGCCTTGGACCTTTCGCATCTAGTCACCAAGGCAACACGCTGCCGCGTCATGATGGGATCAAACGTGAGCGATACAAAGCTAAAGCCAGCAACCAAAAAGCCCGCTACCCGCAAAGCCGCCCCGCATGCACCGGAGCTCACCAAGGACGATGTCTACCTATTTGGCATCGGCACGTGGGAGCGCAGCTGGGAAAAGATGGGCGCGCACCCCGACACACAGAACCGTACGCGTGGCTGGCGCTTTTGCGTTTGGGCGCCCGACGTAAAGAGCGTCCATGTCATTGGCGAATTTAACGACTGGGATGAGCAAGCCAACCCGCTGGTGCCCATGCATACGAGCGCTATTTGGGAAGGCTTTATTCCTGGCGCCGAGCAGGGTCAGCTCTATAAGTACCTTATCGAGACCAACGAGGGCGAAAAGCTCTACAAGGCCGATCCGTACGCCTTTAAGGCCGAGTGCCCTCCCGGTACCGCCAGCGTGCTGTGGACCCTCGATGGCTATAAGTGGAACGACGCCGCATGGCTCAAGCGCCGCGCCAGCCACAACCACATGTCGCATCCCCTTAACATCTACGAGGTGCATATTGGCTCATGGAAGCGCCACGGCGATGCGCCGCAGGGCGAGCCGGACGAGTACGGCAACTACCCCGGTCCCATGGATCCCTTCCCCGCGCAGCGCGGCGAGTTCTACACCTACGACGACCTGTCGGTAGAGCTCGTGGACTACGTGCGCGACATGGGCTACACGCATATCGAGGTCATGCCGCTCATGGAGCATCCCTTCGACGGCTCCTGGGGCTACCAGACGACCGGCTATTACGCCGCCACGTCGCGCTACGGCAACCCGCAGCAGCTCATGCACTTCATCGACGCCTGCCACGAGGCCGGCATCGGCGTGATCATGGACTGGGTGCCCGGCGGTTTTTGCGCCGACTCCCACGGCCTTGCCACCTTTAACGGCCACATGCTGTTTGAGCACGAGATTCACCCCAACTGGGGCACGCACAAGTTTGACTTCGCCCGCGGCGAGGTCCGCTCCTTCCTGGTCTCCAACGTGCTGTATTGGCTTGAGAACTTCCACGTGGACGGCATTCGCATGGACGGCGTGTCCAGCATGCTGTACCTCAACTTTGGCATCGACGATCCGGGGCAAAAGAAGTTCAACAAGTACGGTACCGAGGAAGATCTGGACGCCAGCGCGTTTATCCGTCAGGTCAACTGCGCTGTTGAGGCACACTATCCAGACGTGATGATGATGGCCGAGGAGTCCACTGCATGGCCGCTTGTGACCTACCCGCCGCAGGACGGCGGCCTGGGCTTCCACTACAAGTGGGACATGGGCTGGATGAACGACACCCTGCACTACATGCAGACCGACTTCCCGTGGCGCCCGGGCAACCACCGCATGCTCACGTTCTCCACCATGTACCAGTTCAACGAGAACTTCGTGCTGCCGCTTAGCCACGACGAGGTGGTCAACGGCAAGTGCTCGCTCATCACGCGCATGCCGGGAGACACCTGGCGCCAGTTTGCGGGCCTGCGCGCCCTGGCGCTCTACCAGATGACGCACGCCGGCGGCAAGCTCAACTTCATGGGCAATGAGATCGGCCAGTTCATCGAGTGGCGCTACTACGAGGGCATCGAGTACTTCCTCACGGAGCAGTTCGAGACCCACCGCAAGCAGCAGGCGTTCATCGCCGCGCTCAACGCTGTCTACAACGAGCAGCCCGCCCTGTGGCAGCGCGCCTTTGAGGGCTCCGGCTTTGAGTGGATCGACGCCGACAACGCCGACCAGTCCATCATCAGTTTCGTCCGCCACGGCGACAAGCCCAAGGATGACCTGGTCATCCTCATCAACATGGACGTCAACGCCTGTCTCTTATACACATCTCCGAGCC
>URWM01000305.1 GCA_900551655.1 uncultured Collinsella sp. | reverse complement strand
GCAGCGTCAGATGTGTATAAGAGACAGACGTCGAGGTATCCCTCGTCGGTCATACTCGGTACGATGAAGTGCTCGTCGGCCTCGTAGATGGCGGGTGCGTACTCACTCATGTCGGTAGCGAGCACTCTGCCGCGGCCCGCGAGCGAGCGTTTGAAGTACTGCACGACCTTATCGCGCGTTCCCGCGCTCAGGATGAGGATGTTGGTTCCGTTACTCATCGGTTGCTTTCCCCCTTGCGATTTCGCGGGACCTGATTTCCGCGAAGTTGCCTTCAGTTGCGGCGGTATTGTCCGAGACGTCGCTGCGGCTCAGCGCCTTGCCGATCGTCCTCAGGAAGATGTGAACGTCATTGGCGAGGTCGATGCTCTCCACATACTCAACGTCGAGCTCAAAGCGCTCGCCCCACTTGAGGGAGTTGCGCCCGTTGACCTGCGCGAGGCCGGTGAGACCGGGTCGCACGCAGTGGCGGAGCCTCTCGCGGTCGCTGTAGTAGGGCAGGTACTCGACTAGAAGCGGCCTCGGCCCGATGATCGCCATGTCGCCCCTCACGATGTTGAACACCTCGGGCAGCTCGTCCAGACTCGTGGAGCGCAGCGCACGGCCGAACTTCGTCAAGCGCCGCTCGTCGGGCAGCAGGTTTCCGTCGGCGTCACGCTCGTCGGTCATCGTGCGAAACTTATATAGGTTGAACACCTTCTCGTCGCGGCCGGGGCGCGGCTGGCGGAACAGCACGGGACTGCCCAGTTTTACGCGCACCAGAATTGCCACGATCGCCAGTACCCACCAGAAGAGAATGAGCAGGACAAGAGACAGACACAGGTCAATGACTCGTTTGCCATATCGCTGATAGAACGTCTCGTTACCAAGCCTACTCAAAACAACGCCTAATAACTTCGATGATTACGTCCTGCTGCTCGGGAGTCATCTTGTTGTCGGAGGGCAGACATAGACCACGATGGAAGATATCGGCGCCAATATCCAAAGGCAAGCCATCTGCACCCGTTGCACCACCGGAAATATACGCATTGGTCTTAGCTCGACCATTGCCCTCGCGCGTCACGAAAGCATTCATGCGATAAATTGGCTGCATGTGCATGGGCTTCCAAATGGGACGGCCCTCGGCATTGATGGCGGCTATAGCCTCGAGAATCTCAGTGGGACAGCTCTTTCCTGGTTCGCTTACATAAAGCGCCTCACTCTCACCACGAACCTGTTTGCACATTGCTTCTGGTTCGATCAACATGCAAGACAGCCAAAAGTTTGGCTCACAAACGTTGGGGTCATAGGGGTTCATGCTCACCGGCAGACCCTTGAAGCCCTCTTTGTAACGCATGTAAATAGCCTTCTTTTGGGCAATATGCTCCTCCAGATACGGAATCTGGCCACGCACGACACCGGCAATTACATTGCTCATGCGATAGTTATAACCAAGCTCCTCATGCTGGTACCAAGGAGCGGCTTCGCGCGACTGGGTCGACCATTTGCGCGTTTTATCGGCTGCCTTTTTGCTATCAGTTAAAAGCATACCGCCAGCGGAACCGGTAATGATCTTATTGCCGTTAAAGCTAATGGCGCTGATGTCGCCAAACGTGCCAGTCTGACGACCCTTATACGTGGCGCCAAGTGACTCAGCAGCATCCTCAACAAGAACAGCCCCGTGCGCATCGCAAATTGAACGAAGCTCTTCGACTTTGCCAGGCGTTCCGTAAAGATGCGCCGCCACAACGACCTTTGCAGTCGGATGCAGTTCGAAGGCTTTTTCAAGAGCGACAGGATCCATATTCCAAGTATCACGCTCGGTGTCAATAAAAACGGGAACACCGCCCTCATAAACAACCGGGTTCACCGTAGCGTCGAACGTCATATCGCTGCAAAGGACCTCATCCCCAGGCTTAATTCCAGCGAGTTTCATGGCAAGATGCAGCGCAGACGTACCGCAAGAAAGGGCGACGGCATAGCCGCAACCAATCTTTTTGGCCATTTGTCGCTCGACTTCGTTGATATTCTCCCCTACCGTCGACATCCAGTTGGTCTCATATGCCTCGGTAATGTATTTGAGCTCATCGCCGTGCATGGTCGGCGAGCTTAGCCAAACCTTGTTCTCAAAGGGCTTGATATCCATCGTGACTCCTTATCCCTAATCGTTAAACTGCGGATGATATGTAGGTACAACCTCAGCGAGCACGGACTTAACCGTATCGTTATCCTTGTCGAGGCAGTTATGAAGCTTTTCAAGCTTGTCTTTGATCTCTTCCATCTTGTCGGCCTCGGCTGTAGAGATGCGAATCTCGGAGTGCTTGGTAGGCAGGAGCTGCTCGTTGTCCATAAGGAGCTCCTCGTACATCTTTTCGCCAGGGCGCAGACCGACCTCTTTAATTTGGATATCTTTGCCAGGCTTAAGACCGCTCAGCGTAATAAGGTTGATGGCAAGGTCGTAGATCTTGACCGGCTCACCCATGTCCAGTACAAAAATCTGTCTCTTATACACATCTCCGAGCCCACGAGACGTAGAGGAATCTCG
>URWM01000304.1 GCA_900551655.1 uncultured Collinsella sp. | reverse complement strand
CGAGATTCCTCTACGTCTCGTGGGCTCGGAGATGTGTATAAGAGACAGCCCCACAACCGAGCTCGATCTCAGGCTCGGACGAACCCTGTAGCCCACCAGCCTCTGCGCGGGCTATAACCCTATTCCACAACACAACCAACAGAAAGGAGTCCTCATGGACGCCAATCATTCCCCCATCATCAGCCCCCTCACCATGCGTGAATCCGCCCGAGGCATCACGCTCACCAGCATTTACGATGAGATGCTCGCCCGTCGCGAGCTCTCCGTCATGGGAAACATCGAAACCCCGATGGCCCACGACCTATGCCAGCAGATCCGCCTGCTCGATGCCACCGACTCCAGCCGCCCCATCACCATATTTGTCGCCAGCGCCGGCGGAAGCGTGCGATCGGGTCTTGCGATCTATGACGCCATGCGCCTCGCATCGTGCCCCATCCGCACCGTCTGCCTGGAATTCGCCGCGTCCATGGGCGCCGTGATCTTTATGGGCGGCGACGATCGCCGTATGGCGGCCCATGCAGAGCTCATGATTCACGACCCGCTGATCCCCCAGGGGGCAGGCGGCTCGGCACTTGCGCTGCAGGAAACCAGCCGGCGTCTCATGCAGACCCGCAAGACCCTCACGCAAATCCTCTCGGACCGCAGCGGCCTCACGCCCAAGCGCATCCAGTCCCTCACTGCAAAAGACACCTACCTTTCGGCCGAGCGCGCCGTCGAGCTCGGCTTTGCCCACGAAATCCTCTCGACCACCAAGGAGGTCGCCCATGTCTAACCTCGCCAGCCGCCTCGCCGCATCTGAGTCCGCATTGTCCACCATCCTCGCCAAGGATCGAACGCTTTCCTGCGACACCCGCCAAACGGGACTCAACAACAACGCACTTGTGATCGGCCCCTCGGGAGCCGGCAAGACCCGAAACGTCCTCAAGCCCAACCTGCTGCAAATGAACGCAAGCTACATCGTGCTCGACACCAAAGGCACGCTCTGTCGCGAAGTGGGACCCGTGCTGGCGGCCCACGGTTACCGCGTGCAATGTCTCAACTTCGCCGACCTCAACACCGTCCCGGCCCTTGCGCCCGGCATCGAGCGCTGCGGCTACAACCCCCTGAGGCACATTCGCTGCAAGGCGGACGGCAGGCCCAACCAGCAGGACATCCTCTCGGTGGCAAAGGCCATCTGCCCCATCGAGGACAACAACCAGCCTTTTTGGGATCATGCGGCGGCAAACCTGCTGTCGTGTCTTATCGCCTACGTCACCGAACAGCTGCCCGCCGGCGAGCAGACGATCAGCTCGGTCATCAAGCTGATCGAGCACCTGCAGGACGGTGCCACGGGTCGATTGTTTGACGACCTGATCACGACCGACCCCCAAAGCTATGCCCTCTCGCTATGGCGGCGCTACGCCATTACGCAAAATGCCGAGCGCATGCACGCGAGCATCGTCGGCATCCTTGCCGAAAAGGTCATGTGTCTGGGATTCGACGGTGCGGCACAGCTCTATCGTGAGTGCCATCAGGTGGACTTCGCTTCCATGGGACACACCCCCTGCGCCCTGTTTGTAACCGTGAGCGATATTGACCGCAATCTCGATCCGCTGACCGGCCTCTTTATTTCGCAGGCGTTTATGGGCCTCATTCGTGAGGCCGATAGGCAGCCCGACGGCAGCCTGCCCGTGCCCGTGCGCTTTATGCTCGATGACTTCGCAAATCTGCAGATCCCCCAGATCGACAACGTGCTCTCGATTATCCGAAGCCGCAACATCTGGGCAACGCTGCTGCTGCAGTCGACCAACCAGCTCGATGCGCTCTATGGCGAGGCACGCGCACGCTCCATCATGGGCAACTGCGACACGCATCTGGTGCTGGCGTTCCAGGATCCCGAGAGTGCCCGGGTGTTTTCCGACCGCGCCGACGCGCTGCCCAGCACGCTCATGGCGACGCCGATTGATCGCTCGTGGCTCTTTGTACGCGGTCGCACTCCCGAACAGGTCGAGCGCTTTAGGCTCGAAGACCATCCGCTCTACGGGGAGCTGCCCGAGGCGCAGCGAGGCCATGCGGAGGCCGAGCTCTAGACGCAGGGCCCTCGCAGCACGCGACGCTCCGGCGAAGATCCTTAAAGGCCGTGCGCCCCGAGGCCACGGCAAAGCAAAGGGGCCCGCATCCGATGGGATACGGGCCCCTGGCTATAAGGCGCGATGCGTTAACAGCAGCGACTACTTGCGATGCGCGCGATAGAACTCGATGAGCGCCTGGGTCGAAGCGTCCTGCTCAGCCTTGGCGGCATCGTCGTGGAAGGCAGGGGTGATCTGCTTGGCAAGCTGCTTGCCCAACTCGACGCCCCACTGGTCGTAGGAATCGATGCCCCAGACCGTACCCTCGACAAACGTGATGTGCTCGTACAGGGCGATGAGCTCGCCGAGCGCAAACGGGGTCAGTGTGTCGCCGAAGATCGAGGTCGTCGGGCGGTTGCCCTCAAAGCAACGGGCGGGGACTGTCTCTTATACACATCTGACGCTGCCGACGAAGGCT
>URWM01000303.1 GCA_900551655.1 uncultured Collinsella sp. | reverse complement strand
GGGCTCGGAGATGTGTATAAGAGACAGGCCTGTCGACCCAGAAAAAACGTCGCCGAGCCATTCTCGTGCAGCGCCTCGACCGAAGACGCCGAGTACACCATCAGCAGGCCAAAGCATACCAAGGTAAACAAGCAGGCCATGAATATCAAACGGGGGCGCATGATACGGGCGGAAACGCCGGCAATATAGCGTTCGCTAAACGACTGCCCACCGCGGCTGGAACACGATGTGATGCGCCGTGAGGAAGCACGGTCCGAGTCGGGCCTCCTCATACCTTGTCGGGGGCTCTCCTCTCTCACCGCAACCCCTATTCCATTTGTGATTTCGCTGTAGCGGCAAGCTGAGCCACGTAGTCCTTAAACACGCGGCCGCGCTCCTCATAGCCCGAGAACTCATCGAACGAAGAGCAGGCAGGTGAAAGTAAGATCACGTCACCACGGCTCGAAAGCGAACGGGCAACGTCCACGGCGTCGCGCAGGTCATCCGCCTGGGCGATATCCACATCGCCATCGACATCGGCCTCGTCCATAGCGGCGGTGAAGCGCTCGCGCGCATCGCCAAAGCAGACGACCGAGCGTACGTTATCCATAACAACGCGCGCGAAGTCCGTGAGCGGCGTGCCCTTATCGTGGCCGCCGAGCAGCAAGATCACGTCGTCATCGGGAAATGCCGTCAGCGCCTTCTCGACCGCATCGGTGTTGGTCGCCTTGGAATCGTTGACGTAGCGCACACCGTCAATCTCGCCGCACGGCTCCACGCGATGCTCGAGCGGCTGGAACGAGGCAAGACCGCGGCAGACACCATCGACATCGGCACCGACCGCCAAAGCAGCCGTGGCAGCGCACAGGGCATTGATAACATTGTGATGGCCCGAGATCTTGAGCTCGGATGTAGCGATGAGCGGGGTCTCGACGCCCTTCAGACGCACGATCATCTTGCCATCGCGCACAAAGGCGGCATCCTCGCCCTCAGGCTCGTCAAAGGCAACCTTGCAGATGCGACGACCCGGCGTGTAGATGTACTCATCGAACTCATGGATGCCGGCATCCTCGACGTCGATAACCACGAGGTCGTCGTCGACCATATTCTCGAACAACTTGATCTTGGCAAGCGCATAGTTCTTGTGGCTCTTGTGCCAGCCCAGGTGGTCGGGCGTGATGTTGAGCAGTACCGCCACGCGAGGATGAAGCTCGGCGGTCGTAGCAATCTGATAACTCGACAGCTCGGCCACAAACCACTCATTGTGTGCGCGGCCGTCGATCTCGTTCACCGGCGGCTCGCCGATATTGCCGACGGCCACGCTGGCTTCACCGGCGGCCTTGAGCAGATAATCTGTCAGCGACGTGGTAGTTGTCTTGCCGTTGGTGCCCGTGATGGCGATCCAATTTTGGGGAGACAGGCGATAGGCAAACTCGGGCTCGCCCATAATCTGAGCGGCATGCTCACGCCCAGCCTTAAAGAAGGCCGAAAACTCCGAGATACCAGGGCATGTCACGCACACGTCATAGGCACCCTCGACCTGCTCGGTGCCGTAGACAAACGACGCGCCCTGCGCCTCGAGCGCACGCGTGGCGTCATTGGGCTCGGAGCTACCGCCGCCATACACGGTCGTGGCGCTCACGCGCTCGGGGTGAGCCAACGCCCAACGGGCGACATCGAGACCGGATTTACCCTGCCCCAAAACAAGCAGGCTAAAGACATCAGCAAGAGGCATGAAAGACCACTATCCCAACTGGAAGAACAAAGCAAGGCCAACGGCACCAAAGGCCGCAGCGATAATCCAAAAACGGATGACAACCTTGGTCTCGGCCCAGCCCTTCTTTTCGAAATGATGATGGATGGGCGCCATAAGGAAGACGCGCTTGTGCGTAAAGTGGAAATAGACAACCTGAATCATGACCGACAGGGTCTCAACGATAAACAGGCCGCCGATGATGAGGGAGACGACCTCGGTGTTGGTCATGATGGACGTGCAGGCAAACGCGGCGCCCAGGGCAAGCGAGCCGGTATCGCCCATAAAGATGCTCGCCGGATAGCAGTTGAACCACAGAAAGCCCAAGCAGGCACCGGCACACGCGGTGCAGAAGATGGACAGGTTCACGTCTCCGTGCAAAAACGCCATGGCAGCCATGGCGAGCATGGCAATCATAGAGGTGCCGCCAGCAAGACCATCAAGGCCATCGGTCAGGTTCACGGCATTAGAAAGACCGGCGATCATCAGCCAGCAAAAGACAATGTAGAGCCACGGGAACGAAAGGCCGCAGATGGTGGTCGAAAGAACACCGAGGTCAATCGTCAGGCCGCCGGGAAAACGAATCTCGGGGGCGACGCCGCACCAGTTGACGGCGAGCACCGTAAAGGTGACACAGATAATGGTTAGGCCGATCATCTTGGCATGAGGCGTCAGACCGAGCGAGCGCCCATGCGTAACGGAGGTCAGGTCGTCGATCAGGCCCAGCACGCCGGTCGCCAGCGTGGCGAGGAGCACGAGCACGAGCTCGGTGGTGACTGTCTCTTATACACATCTCCGAGCCCACGAGACGTAGAGGAAT
>URWM01000302.1 GCA_900551655.1 uncultured Collinsella sp. | reverse complement strand
CGGCGGTCTTGACACGTCTGTTATCGTCAAGTGGCTGCAGGAGGAGAAGAACCTCGACGTCATCGCCATCTGCGGCAACGTTGGCCAGGACGAGAAGGACCTCTCCTGGATTAAGCAGAAGGCCCTCGACATGGGCGCCATTGCCTCTGAGGCCGTCGACATGCGCGAGGAGTACGCCGAGACGATCCTGTCCAAGGCCATCTGGGCCAACGGCAAATACGAGGGCGTCTACCCGCTGCTCTCTGCCCTTTCTCGCCCGCTGATCTCCAAGCACCTCGTTGACATCGCCCACCAGTACGGCGCCAAGTACGTGGCCCACGGTTGCACCGGCAAGGGCAACGACCAGGTGCGCTTTGAGACCTGCATCCGCGCCCTCGACCCCGAGCTCGAGATCATCGCCCCGGTCCGCGTCTGGGACCTCACCACGCGTGACTCCGAGATGGAGTGGGCCAAGCAGCACGGCGTGCCCGTGCCCACCACGCACAAGAAGCCCTACTCCATCGACGACAACCTCTGGGGCCGCGCCATCGAGTGCGGCGTCCTTGAGGACACCTGGAACAAGCCCCCCGCGGACATCTGGACGATGACCAAGAACCTCGACGAGTGCCCCGCCGACCCCGAGGAGATCGTGATCTCCTTCGAGCAGGGCATCCCGACCGCCATCAACGGCGAGAAGATGCCGCTGCTTGATCTCATCATCAAGTGCAACGAGATCGCCGGCCGCAACGGCTTTGGCCGCATCGACATGATCGAGGACCGCGTCGTGGGCATCAAGAGCCGCGAGTGCTACGAGGTTCCCGGCGCCCTGACGCTCATCACCGCCCACAAGGCGCTCGAGGACATCTGCGTCGAGGGCGACCTGCTCAAGACCAAGATCAAGCTCGAGCAGGATTGGGCCACCGCCGTGTACAACGGCCAGTGGTACAGCCCGCTCAAGAACGCGCTCGATGCCTTTATGGCCGACACTCAGAAGTTCGTGACCGGCACCGTCCGTCTGAAGTTCTTTAAGGGCAACTGCCATGTTGTTGGCCGCAAGAGCCCCTTTAGCCTCTACGACTACGGTCTGGCTACCTACGACCGTGACACCACGTTTGACGAGAAGGCCAGCGCCGGCTTTATCGAGATCGATACGCTGTCGCTCAAGACGTGGGCAAAGGTCCAGGGCCCCAGCTCTGCTGCCGCCCAGGCCTAGCGCCTCCTTCCCTTGGTATCCGCGCGGCCCATCCGCGTGATACATAACGGGCGCACGGGGTCCCTACCTTTCGTTATGCTTGCTGACACTTCTTAACATCGGTGGCCCCTACGTTCCGCCCGCATATATGACGCCGCGCCTGCGGCTGAGTCCGAGCCCCGCCGGGGTTGTCCGGCGGGGCTCTTTCTATCAATTTGGCGGCTCTGTGCCTATATATCTGAGGAGTACCTACTATGTTTGACGCCATTGCATACGCTTTGCTTTCTCTTGCCCCCGAGTTCGACACCGCCAAGGTGGAGGAGGTCCCCATGAGCCTGAAGGCTTGGATTGACGGTTCGCAGGGCAACATTCGGAGGGAGTCCATGGGCGCCAAGTGCATGGTGCGTCACTTCTTCGCTATTTAGCTTGTCAGTCTCGCGTGCGGCGGGGGATGTGCAAAACTAGCAGTTGATAAATCGTTTTAACGGCGCTAAACGCAGCTCGCGGACATCGGCGCATTGGTATTTGATGAAAGGGGACGGTCCCATGGCTCTTTGGGGTGGTCGTTTTGAGACGGGCGTGGCGGAGGTCACGCAGGAGTTCGGTGCGTCGCTGCCGGTCGACAAGCATCTCTATAAGCAGGATATCGCCGGTTCTAAGGCACATGCCAAGATGCTGGCGGCCCAGGGCATCATCAGTGCCGAGGACGAGCGGGCGATTGCCAAGGGCCTGACCGGAATCGAGCAGGATATCGATGCCGGCAACTTCACCTTCGATATCAACGACGAGGACATCCATATGTCTATCGAGAGCGAGCTGACACGTCGCATCGGCGAGGCGGGCAAGCGTCTGCACACCGGCCGTTCGCGCAACGACCAGGTGGCGACCGATACGCGCCTGGGTGTCAAGGCGTTGGCCAAGGAGCTCATGGAAGCCAACCTGCAGTTGCGCCACGTGCTGATGGATGCCGCCAAGAAGTATGACAGGGTTATCCTGCCGGGTTATACGCACATGCAGCATGCTCAGCCCGTGCTGTTGTCACATCATCTGCTGGCGTATTCCTGGATGTTCGCGCGCGACTTTACGCGCCTGAAGGCCGCCTTTGATGCCGCCGACAACTGCCCGCTGGGTTCTGCCGCGCTTGCCGGTACAAGCTATCCGCTCGATCGTCAGATGACGGCTGCCGAACTTGGCTTTGCGGGCGTGATTCCCAACTCGCTCGATGCGGTTTCCGACCGCGATTTTCTGCTCGATTTGCATTATGCCGGCTCCGTCATGGCCATGCACCTGTCGCGTCTTTCCGAGGAGATCGTGCTGTGGTCGAGCTCCGAGTTCGGTTTCATCACGCTTTCCGACTCGTATTCCACCGGATCTGTCTCTTATACACATCTGACGCTGCCGACGAAGGC
>URWM01000301.1 GCA_900551655.1 uncultured Collinsella sp. | reverse complement strand
CGAGATTCCTCTACGTCTCGTGGGCTCGGAGATGTGTATAAGAGACAGTGTTTGTGGAGGGCCGCGTGGCGAGCCCGGATATGAAAGCGCTGCTGCATGAGCTTTCGCCCATCGATTCTTCCGAGCCCGAGCTTATGGATCCGCTGGCAGTCGATTCCACGCGCATCTTCGATACCGTGGTTGCCGCCTACCTGCTGGATTCCGACCGCTCCGAGTTCGATGAGGCGTATCTGGCCGATACCTATCTGCAGATGGCGCTGCCTGCGGCGCGCGGCGCAGAGGGTACTGGTGAGGACGCTTCGGCGCCTGCCGCCCGTACTGCGGCTCTGACGCTGGCGCTCGTGGCGCCGTTGCGCGAGTGCATGGTCCGTGAGAATGCCGCCAACGTGTTCGATGGCATCGAGATGCCGCTCGTTCCGGTACTTGCTAAGATGGAGCGCGCGGGCATGCTCGTGGACCCCGACCGTCTGCACAGTCTGTCCGAGGGTCTGGCGACCCAGATTACCGAGGTTGAGCGCAGTATTCGCGACCTGGCGGGTGACGAGACCTTTAATATTGGCAGTCCCATGCAGCTGTCGCATGTGCTCTTTGATGTGATGGGGCTTCCGACCAAGGGCCTCAAGAAGACTAAGCGCGGCTATTATTCGACCAACGCCAAGGTGCTGAGTGACCTTGCCCGCGACCACGAGATCGTGCGCCTGATTTTGGACTGGCGTGAGAAGTCCAAGATTAAGTCGACCTATCTGGACACGCTAGGTCCGCTGCGCCGTGGTGACGGTCGTGTGCACACTACGTACAACCAGACCATCACCGCGACGGGGCGTTTGTCTTCGAGCGACCCGAACCTGCAAAACATTCCGACGCGCTCGGAGCTGGGGCGTACCGTCAAGACGGCGTTTTCGGCAGGCGAGGGAAGCGTCTTTTTGGCGGTGGACTACTCGCAGATCGAGCTGCGTCTGCTGGCGCATCTCTCGGGTGACGAGCACTTGGTGCGCGCCTTTAACGAGGGCGAGGACTTCCATGCCGAGACGGCGGCGCGCGTGTTTGGTGTGCCGGTGTCCGAGGTAACGCCCGACTTGCGCAGTCGCGCCAAGGCCGTGAACTTTGGCATCGTGTATGGCCAGCAGGCCTACGGCCTGTCGCAGTCGCTGCATATCTCGATGGCCGAGGCACGCGACATGATCGACCGCTACTACGAGGCCTACCCGGGCGTGCGCACGTTCCTCGACAACGTGGTGGCACGTGCCAAGCAGACGGGCTATGCCGAGACCATGTATGGCCGCAGACGCCATATTCCGGAGCTCAAGGCCAAAAACCCGCAACTCCGCGGCTTTGGTGAGCGCACGGCCATGAACCACCCCATGCAGGGCACCGCCGCTGATATCATCAAGATTGCGATGGCCCGTGTGAGCCGCCGTCTGGAAGAAGAGGGCTTTGCCGCCCACATGATCCTGCAGGTACACGACGAGCTGGACTTTGAGTGCCCCGTCGACGAAGTCGAGCGCCTGACCGCCATGGTCCGCGACGTCATGGAGCACGTAGTAGACCTCCGCGTACCGTTGATCGCCGAAGCCAGCACCGGCATAACCTGGGCCGATGCCAAATAAAGAAGCACCAACAAATCCAAAGTAACCAAAAGCAGAAGGGGGCTCCTTGCCAACAAGGAGCCCCCTTCATTCCAAAAAATCAGCCAAGTATCTAGACGCCAAGACGCCATCTAGGCGGCAAGCAAGTCACCGCCCGGCCAGGCCCGATGGGACGGCTACCGAGCCGCCAAGATGGCGTCGATGAGCGTCAGTACGCCCCCGTCGTTGTTGCTCGGAATGCGCCACTTGGCGTGCGCGTTCATGTGCTCCTCGGCATTGTCCACGATAAAGCTGTGTCCGACGCGCTCAAGCATGGGGATGTCATTGTACGTATCACCCACGGCAGCGGCATCGGCGATATCAATGCCCAGGTGCTCGCAAAGATGCGCGACTCCGGCGCCCTTGTCGACACCCAGGTTCATAAAGTCGATCCACTCGCGCCCGGCGTTGGTGACGTAGAGCTTGTCCGAGAACTCGGGGCTATAGGTCTCGCGGAAAGCGGGCTCGGCGTCGTAGCCGGGGAAGAAGACCGAAATCTTGTTGGACTCGAAATCAATGCCCTCAAAGCTGTCGACGTAGTTGATTGTGTTGTAGTAGACGCTGATCTCGTCGTGGTATTGATGGTCGCGGGCAAGCACGTAGAACTCGTCGAAGCAGCACAGGACGGGGACAGCGCGAGGATCCTCCGAGGCACGGCTCAAGACCTGCTGATACAGCTCCACGTCAATATTGCTCTTATAGATATAGCTGCCGCGATAGATCACGCACGCTCCGTTGTCGGGACAAAAAGCAAGGCGGTTTTTGATGCCCTCGAACATCTCCTCGAGCTTGGGGGCGGGACGTCCGCTGGCGGGGCAGAATACGATGCCGGCGTCGGCGAGCTTGTCCAGGCGCTCATCAAGACCCTGGGGCAGCACACGCTCGTCGGTCAGCAGCGTCTTGTCCATATCGACGGCGAGAATCTTAATGCTGTCTCTTATACACATCTGACGCTGC
>URWM01000300.1 GCA_900551655.1 uncultured Collinsella sp. | reverse complement strand
AGATTCCTCTACGTCTCGTGGGCTCGGAGATGTGTATAAGAGACAGCCTTGATGTGTGGCATCAGCCAACGGCTACATGCTTTGAATCACTTGTGCTTGGCATTTCGGATGCGGCCATCTCATTTGAGGAACCAAGGGACAGTGTCCTTTCTTCGAAATACTTGGGTGAAAAGGAGCTCAAGGTTCTTTCGTGCCCAACGGGTCATCAATCTGTGGGTGCTATGACCGTTCGTGAGTTACTGGGCGGCAGGTTAGCTGTTCCCATTAATTTGTCGCCCTGTCTCAATGCAATCAATCAATGCCCCGAAGCTCAGCTGGTTAATTTCCGCTTCCGCGACGTCGAATACGGAAGCAGGGCGCAGGCTGAGTTTCTTCAAGCCGGGGGATTGATATTGAGTTTTTCTGGCTCTTCTCTCGCATCAAATGTATTGGAAGTGAGTGAGTGCTCCATTGAAGCCTCGCATGACGTAGCCTTGCCCATCTACTTTTGCTATCGGCAAAACTCCTGGACCGATCGACACCAGACGGTTTTTCTGCACCTATTGCGTCATCTTGCTTCGTGAGATTAAGTGGCTGCGAGACGTCAAGTGATTATTGACGCCTTGCAACACATAGCTGACAGCTTTGCCCTCATGCTTTTCCAAAATTCCGATTTAGATTGCTGACTCTTGGAGGGCGGAGCATGAAAAACCGTACGGTTTTGCTTTATATGGCGTTCGTTTTTCTGTCGAACTTCAGCACCATTTTGTATTTTCTGACGGTTTACCTTGAATTCGTCGGATTCTCGATGGTGGCGATTTCTAGCATGATGATTGCATATCAAGTGAGCAAGTTCATCCTTGAAGTTCCCACTGGCTATATTGCTGATAGGTTTGGACGAAAGGTGAGCGGTCTCGTTGGCATTGTGGGAATGCTTGGGTACTACGCCGCCCTGCTTCTCGTCCGATCTCCTCTGCTTTTAATCGGTGCGTTTGCTCTCAAAGGTTTTGCCGTTGCATGTATGAGTGGATCCATAGAAGCGATTTACATTGACAGCGTCTCTCAGGACCAGCTCGTAAGACTTAATGTCGTTGAGCGATTTGTTTTCTATGCCTCTTATGCCCTCTCCGCTTGTGTGGGCGGTTTCATTTCGTCCGCTGGCGAGTATCTCATTGGGCTTTCGGTCGATATCATCACAATGGTGCTGACATTGGTTGTCGTTGTCTGTATTCCTGAGGCGAGAAGAGAGAGCGCTGCGGTGACACCTGGGCATGGAATGAGCCCGAGGATGATCGGTGCCGCTATTGCGGGTAATGGCATTCTTCGGTCAGCGTTCATCATGGACTGTTCTCAGGCATTTGCCTTCGTCGCTCTAGAAGACTTCTTCTCACTGTTGCTTGCAGACCGCGGAATGAATGCCGTCGCTTCGGGCGTGACCATTGCGGTCCAGCTCCTTGCCTCCGCCTCCATAGGGTTTATTGTGCCCAGTGTGATTGCTCGTGTCGACAAGGGCCGTTTTGCGCGTATTTGCGGCATCATTCGCTTAGTATTGACAGCTTTGTTTTTGATTCCTCTTACTCCGGCTAATTTGCTGCCCGCGTTCTATGTGCTGCAGACGGTTGCGTACTCGTTGTTTGCCCCAATCAAATACTCAGTTTTCCAAAATGCTGCCGATTCATCGATGCGCTGTTCGCTGATTTCGGTTCAAAGCCAGATGGTGGCGGTGGGTGCCGTTCTTTTCTATCTGCTCAACGCTGCGTTGAGCAGCGTTGCGGGCATTCGAGTCGTATTGCTTGTTGCGCTCGGGATTTCTTCCCTGGTATATATCCCCGCGCTATTTGGTCTTACAAGTCAAAGGCCATGAGTATTTAGGCACCGATAACTTATATATCAACGCAATAAACCCGAGCGCGAGGGCGTTTGGGTTTATTATTGAAGCGTATGTAACCTGGCGGCGCCACACCGCCTGTTAGTAGGGAGACACATGAACGTTCTGGTCGTCAACGCAGGATCTTCGACCCTTAAGTATCAGGTCATCGATACCAAGTCCCACAAGGTGTCCGCAAAGGGCTCCTGCGAGCGCGTCTGCTTTACCGGCGGTACCTTCACCCACGCTGCCAACGGTTCCAAGAAGGTGACCGAGAACATCGAGTTCCCCGACCACAAGGTCGCCATCGAGGTCGTCCTGAAGGACCTCGAGGCCAACGGCGTCAAGATCGAGGGCATCGGCCACCGTATCGTTCAGGGCGGTTGGTACTTCGGCGATTCCTCCCTCGTCGACGAGGACGTCCTCGCCAAGATCCGCGAGGTTGCCCCGCTCGCCCCGCTGCACAACAACCCCGAGGCCAACGTTATTGAGTACTGCCTGGAGCAGTATCCCGACCTGCCCAACGTCACGGTCTACGACACTGCTTTCCACTTCAATATGCCCGAGGTCGCCAAGACCTACGCCCTGCCCAAGGACGTCTGCGACAAGCTGCACATCCGTAAGTACGGCGCCCACGGCACCAGCTACCGCTACATCTCCAAGAAGGTTGCCGAGATGACCAACGGCGAGGCTGTCTCTTATACACATCTCCGAGCCCACGAGACGTAGAGGAATCTCGTA
>URWM01000299.1 GCA_900551655.1 uncultured Collinsella sp. | reverse complement strand
GTCGGCAGCGTCAGATGTGTATAAGAGACAGGATCTTGCTTGACATGAAGATCGCCCACCGCGATGTGGATATTGCCACCGATGGTGTTGATGCGATTCCTTCTCTCACGTCCTTCGACCGCGTGATTTTACTGATGCCGTCGCTCGACGGGCTCGGTACGCACCTCTCCGACATCATGAGCTGGGTGAGTGCCGGCGGTTCGCTGATGCTCGCCATGACGCCGGATAACTCCAGCTACCTGCAGGCAATCGGTCCCAAGCTGGGCATCGATTCTGCCGGCTATGAATATGCGACGGCAGAGAGCATCGTGCCGAGCGAGGACTTTATGATCGGCGGTGGCCAGCGTTATGAGTTATCGGACCCCTTTGATTCGTCGCTTTCGGTTTCGCTGCGTGAGACGGCCCACGTGTGGGCTAAAACCGGTGACGCGGGTACTCCGCTTATTTGGTCGAGCGATTGCGGCAGCGGCCGTACCGTGGTGTGCAATATCGGTATCTACAACAAGGTCATGCGTGGTTTCTATGCCGCGGCCGTGAGCCTATTGGGCGATGCCACGGCCTATCCGGTCATCAACAGCGCCGTTTTCTATCTTGACGATTTCCCGAGCCCCGTGCCCTCGGGCGACGGTACCTACATCAAGCGCGACTACGGGCTTTCCATTGCCGACTTTTATGCCAAGGTCTGGTGGCCCGATCTGCAAAAGCTCGCGCAAAAATACGGCATTCGCTATACCGGCGTGATGATCGAAAACTACGAGGATGCGGTCAACCAGACCGAGCCCGCGCGCCAGGCCGATACCACGCAGTTCCGCTACTTTGGCGGCATGCTGCTGCAGATGGGCGGAGAGCTGGGCTTTCACGGCTACAACCATCAGCCGCTGGCACTCTGGGACACCGACTATGGCACGCTTTACGACTACAAGACGTGGAAGAATAAGGAGACGATCGTTGTATCGCTCAACGAGCTTATCGCCTTTCAGGACGAGGTGCTGCCCAACGCGCACGGCTCGGTCTACGTGCCGCCGTCGAATATCCTTTCGGCCCGCGCGCGCAAGCTTATCGGCACCGACATGCCGCGCATTAAGACCATTGCCAGTACGTATTTTGAGGACGGCACCGACCTGCCGTACGTGCAGGAGTTTGGCGTGGCGAGCGATGGCATTGTGGAGCAGCCGCGTATTGTCTCGGGCGGCATGGTCGACGATTCCTACATGCGCCTGGCTGCCGTGTCCGAGCTCAACATGCACTACGTGAGCACGCACTTTATGCACCCGGACGACTTGCTAGATCCCGATCGAGGCGCCAAGGAGGGCTGGGAGGTCTACAAGGGCGGCCTGACCGACTACCTGGACTGGCTTACCAAGTCTGCGCCCGACCTGCGCCACCAGACGGGTTCGGAATGCTCGGGTGCCATCCAGCGTTTTTCGTCCGTGACGGTGAGCGTGGATACGAGCGACGATGCCTGGACGCTCAGCCTGGGCAACTTTCATGATGAGGCGTGGCTTATGTTCCGCGCCAATAACGGCGAGCCGGGTACGGTGTCCGGTGGCGAGCTGACGCACCTGACGGGCAATCTGTACCTGCTTAAGGCCAATGACAAGACCGTGACGATTGAGCGCAAGGGGGGGCGGTGACTGATGAGAATCTGCTTGGTGCTCGAGGGCTGCTACCCCTACGTGCACGGCGGTGTGTCCACCTGGATGCACGGCTACATCACGGCCATGCCCGAGCATGAGTTTGTGCTGTGGGTGATTGGCGCTCACGCCGAAGACCGCGGCAAGTTTGTCTACGAGCTGCCCAAAAACGTGGTCGAGGTGCACGAGGTGTTTCTGGACGATGCCCTGCGTCTTTCGGGCGAGCAGGAGGAAGTCGACTTTGACGACCGCGAGCGCGAGGCATTGCACCGTCTGGTCTCGCTCTCCAATCCCGATTGGGACGTGCTGTTCGACATTTTTCAGCGCCGCCACGTGCATCCGCTCTCATTTTTGCAGAGCCGCACGTTTATGGACATCTTCCGCGACGTGTGCCTGGCCGAATACCCGTATACGCCTTTCGCGGACGCCTTCCACACCATGCGTTCGATGTTGCTGCCCGTGCTCTATCTGCTGGGCAGTGAGGTTCCGGTAGCCGACGTGTATCATGCCATTTCGACCGGCTACGGCGGTCTGCTTGCGAGTCTTGGCTCGAGCGTTCATAACGCACCGGCATTGCTTACCGAGCACGGCATCTACACGCGCGAGCGTGAGGAGGAGATCATTCGCGCCGACTGGGTGGTGCCCTCGTTTAAGGACCGCTGGATTCGCTTTTTCTACCTGCTTTCTGAGGAGATCTACCGCCGCGCCTTCCGCGTGACCAGTTTGTTCCATAACGCCCGCAAGACGCAGATCGACATGGGCTGCGATGCGGACAAATGCCTGGTCATCCCCAACGGCATCCAGTTCGATCGCTTTAAGGACATTCCCTTAAAGCCCGATGACGGCTGGGTGGACATTGGCGCGGTGGTGCGCCTGGCGCCCATCAAGGACGTCAAGACCATGATCTATGCCTTCTTTGCTGTCTCTTATACACATCTCCGAGCCCACGAGACGTAGAGGAATC
>URWM01000298.1 GCA_900551655.1 uncultured Collinsella sp. | reverse complement strand
GCGTGCCCTCGGCACGAACCTCGTCGGCCGTCTTGCCAAAGGCGAGCGCCTTGGTCTGGGCCAGGAAGTTGCCCAGGAACAGCTCATGCACGTCCTGGCCGCTATCGGTCGCAGGGTTGGCGGTATTGGCGAAGGCGATGAAATCGGCCGGAACCACCACGGTGCCCTGGTGCAGCAGCTGGTAGAAGGCGTGCTGACCATTGGTACCGGGCTCGCCCCAGAAGATCTCACCGGTATCGGAGGTCACAGCGCTGCCGTCCCAGCGGACGTGCTTGCCGTTGGACTCCATGGTGAGCTGCTGCAGGTAGGCCGGGAAACGATGCAGGTACTGGCAGTACGGCAGCACGGCGTGGCTCTTGGAACCGAAGAAGTTGACGTACCAGACGTTGAGCAGGCCCATCAGCGCGACGGCGTTGTTCTCGAGCGGCGTGTTGCAGAAGTACTCGTCGATGGCGTGGAAGCCCTCGAGGAACTGCTGGAAGCGCTCGGGGCCGAGCACGACGATCAGCGACAGGCCCACGGCGGAGTCGACGGAATAGCGGCCGCCAACCCAGTTCCAGAAACCGAAGGCGTTGGCGGGGTCGATACCGAAGGCCTCAACCTTCTCGAGTGCGGTGGAAACGGCGACGAAGTGCTTTGCCACGGCCTCGGCGTTCTGCTCATCGGAGCCATCGATGGCGCCCTGAGCCTTGAGCTGCTCGAGCATCCAGGTCTTGACCTCGCGAGCGTTGGTGAGGGTCTCGAGCGTGGTGAAGGTCTTAGAGACGATGATCACGAGCGTGGTCTCGGGATCCAAACCTTTGAGCTTCTCGGCCTGGTCGTTGGGGTCGATGTTGGAGATATAGCGGCAGTCGATACCGGCGTCGGCATAGGGACGCAGGGCCTCGTAAGCCATGACCGGACCCAGATCGGAGCCACCGATGCCGATGGATACCAGATGCTCGATCTTTTTGCCGGTAACGCCCTTCCACTCACCGGAGCGCACGCGCTCGGCGAAGGCATACATGCGATCGAGGACCTCGTGCACGTCGGCGACGACATCCTGGCCGTCAACGATGAGCTGGCCCTTCTCGCTTGCCGGACGGCGCAGCGCGGTGTGCAGGACGGCGCGGTCCTCGGTGGTGTTGATGTGCTCGCCGGAGAACATGGCGTCGCGGCGCTCCTCGAGCTTCACCTCGCGGGCAAGATCGCACAGCAGCTTGACGGTCTCATCGGTCACCAGGTTCTTGGACAGATCGAAGTGAAGGTCGCCGGCGTCAAAGCTCAGCTTGTTCACGCGGTCGGCGTCAGCGGCGAACCAGGCCTTGAGGTCGATGCCCTCGGCCTCGAGCTTCTCCTGATGGGCCTCGAGCGCCTTCCAAGCGGCGGTCGACGTAGCGTCGATGGGTGCGGCAACAGTTGCCATAGAGTCCTCCTCAGCATACGGGCGCACGCCTCCATGCGCCCGGACATTCAGATGCCACTATTCTAGCGCAGGTCAAGACCATAATCAGCGAGCGTTGCCAATCCGCCCCTAAACGGCAACCGACCAAAAAGGGACAGGTTTATTTTGGCAGGTCAAACGCTTTACCAATCAAAAATGACCTATCCCTTTATGGCAGATATTAGGCCGCGGCGCACACGCTGCCGAGCAGCTCGCGCAGAGGAGACCCGATGCCCTCCAACAGTTCGGGCGCAATGATGGCAAAAACGGGAACCTCGCCGGCGCCCACGACAGCAGGTACCTTGCCCTCCGAGACAATGCATCCATAAGGCACAAAGCCGTCTTCGCCGGCATCGAGCGCCGCCATGCGCCGCGCGAGCTCGCGCGCAAAGCCCGCCGTATCGGCATCGCCAATCGCCAAGACAAAGTCCACGCCTTCGTCGGTCGCCAGGGCCACGGCTTCGTCGATCAGCTCGTCTCCCCCGTCGCCCTCAACCGAGCCGCAACGAAACAGCACGCGCTCGAGCAGAGCTCGATCAAGCGAGCCGAGTGCCGCCGAAACAAGCTCATCACGCGTATGTTTGTCACCGCCCAGCACGACCAACGCCTTGGTACCGCCGTAGTGAGCGACTAATCGCCCGCACCAGCGAGCCACGTCTCCATCCGCAACAAGGCGCGTCGGCATACCAAACCCATAGTTGACCATCGTTTCCACAACCCTTCCGTGCATGTAGGTGGTACCGATCGTTAGGCCCATGCTACGAAGCGAGCTTTTCCGAGCTGTTTCGCGCTCTTTAGGGCTGCGTTAAAACCCGATCCAACCGCACGACCGCACCTGTCCCTTTTTGGCAGGTTTTGACGGTGTCCGGTCGAGCGGGTATTATCGAACAGGTATTCGATAAGAACATGTGTTTGATGAAAGGACACGGATGGCGCACGAGCAGCACACCTATATCTGCATCGACCTCAAGACGTTTTATGCCAGCGTCGAGTGCGTCGATCGTGGGCTCGATCCGCTCACCACCAACCTGGTCGTTGCCGACGAATCGCGCGGGCGCACGACCATCTGCCTCGCCATCACGCAGTCCATGAAGGACCTCGGGATACACAATCGCTGCCGCCTGTTCGAGATTCCCGACCTGTCTCTTATACACATCTCCGAGCCCACGAGACGTAGAGGAATCTCG
>URWM01000297.1 GCA_900551655.1 uncultured Collinsella sp. | reverse complement strand
CGTCGGCAGCGTCAGATGTGTATAAGAGACAGTTGTTCAGCCGCCTCCGTGAGCCTGACAAGCATCCTATTCCGCGCCAAGGTGTTACGTGTTGCATGCTTGTGTTTAAGAACGGTATTAGGCACTTCCATCACCACCACATCGGACAAATGGGCCATCGTCACCGTTGCCTCCGCTGACAAATGTCTCGATCTGAAACAGGAAGACGGTCTTTGAGCCTCTAGTTGTTACAGATCAAGATTTTCAGTCGTGCGTCTAACCTCTGTCTCAATCTGTAACAGGAAGACCGATTTTTGGCCGCTAGATGTTACAGATCGAGATCTTTCGGTACCGCGTCCAACCTTTGTCTCAATCTGTAACAGTTAGACCGGTTTTTTGTCCCTAAACGTTACAGATTGAGACAAAGTCAGGGCAGCAGAGCGACACCAGTAACATCCCCTACTCCCACTCCTGCTCGTAGATGTTGAGCGACTTTACGTACCGCCCCTGGGCGCCCATGATGTCGCGGACCAGACGCAAGAAGAAACTGATGCACGAGGTGTCAAAGCCATCCTGCAGGTCCTCCGGATGCACCGCACCAGGCCCATCGACCGCCGTGTCACTCAGGCGTGCGATGTCATACAGATAGAGTTGTCCCGCCGTCAGCCAGACATCGTCGACGCAGGCGAGGCGCACCGCAATCGCGCCGTCGCTCCAATGCTCCTTTTGCACGATATGCGGGTCGTAGACATCAAAGCGACGGTCGGTGCGCGTATCCTTCAGCGCAACCATGCCGTTCACAGGATCCTTGTCCAAAATGCCAAAGCGCGAGAAATACTGTGTGTCGCGCACCTGCTCGAGCCGCTTGAGCGAGGCAGGCGAAAGCGATGCCGGCGGCTCATCAACATACAGCTCGAGCAGCGTCTTGCCATGGCGATAGGGGCGCTCGAAGAGCAGCCAATCGGTAAATGCCATGTTGTAGGCCATGATTTCGTTTTGAGAAGGCTCGGTGCAATAGCCGAGCCACGGGTCGACAATGATCTCGAACTGCTCGCGCGCCGGCTCCAAAAACTGAAACTTCCGCAGCATCCAAAAATGGGCCATGTCGGCAATATCGTTGCCGACGGCTTCGGCCAGATGCGCTCGGTCTAAAACGTGGTCAGTCATGGCATCCTCCTCAAACTGATAGACCTCAATTTGAGCTTACGAGGAGGGTGGTCGGCCACGACCAGCGCGGGCAAAATAGGCCTCCGGCTGCAAACCAGATGCTGACCAAACACTTGACGAAACTTGACCGAAAATGCGCACCGCAAAGAAACGGCAGGTAGATATAGACAGCCGACCCGCCATTTTGAGCCAAACGCCCGCTGCCACCACAGAAACAGCAGAGCACCACAGGCGCAAACGTCGGCGAATGAACGCTCGAACGTCAGCAAACGAGCAAATCGGTCGCAAACCCGCAAGGAGTGTCCCCAACGACCAGACAAAAAAGAACGTCCCCAACGACTAGTCGTTGGGGACGTTCTTAAATGACTGCTTTACAGCTCCAGCGCCTCGGCGACTTCGGCTGCGCAGGCCAGGGCATCGGCCATGGCGTTCACCACGAGCGAGCTGCCGTTGCGAGCATCACCCGCCACATACACCGGCGCGGCATCCGCGGCGACGCCGTCGACACGGGCCGCAAGGTGCGAGCCCTCGGCAGCCATCACCGGCAGCGGACGACCAGCGGTGGCAACAGGCACGCCAACGGCGTCGAACACGCCATGCTCGGGACCTGTAAAACCGCAGGCGATGAGCACCAGCTGGGCCGGCACCTCGTGCTCGGAGCCCGCGATGCGCTCGGGCTTGCCAGCCGACCAATCCAGATCGACCACGCGCAGGCCCGCGGCCGCGCCCTTCTTGTCCAACAGCACCTCGAGCGTATCCACACCCCAAGCGCGCATCTCGCCGCCCATGGCAGCGATGGCCTCCTGCTGGCCGTAATCGGTCTTCTTCACGTTGGGCCACTGCGGCCAGGGGTTGCTCGCCGCGCGCGCATCAGGCGCCGCCGGCAAGAACTCAAACTGGCGCACGCTGCGCGCACCCTGACGTACCGCGGTGCCCACGCAGTCGTTACCGGTATCGCCGCCGCCAATGACCACAACGTCCAGGCCGCGCGCGTTCACCGCGGGCTCGCCGCCATCGAGCACCGAGACGGTCGAAGCCGTCAGGTAGTCCACGGCATACACCACGCCCGGGACATCAATGTTCGCAGCCGAAAGCCCACGCGGGGCGCGAGCACCGGCAGCCACCACGACGGCGTCAAAGCCATTGAGCTTGGCCGCCACCGCAGGGTTCGTAACGTCGGCACCCAGCTCGAACACAATGCCCAGCTCGCGCATAAGTGCCACACGACGCTCGACCACGGACTTCTCGAGCTTCATGTTGGGAATGCCGTACATGAGCAGGCCGCCCGGGCGGTCGTCACGCTCAAACACCGTCACGCGGGCACCGCGACGCGCAAGCTCCCATGCTGCCACCAGACCAGCAGGACCGGAACCCACCACGGCAACCGTGGGTGCGCCCTCCCCTGCCGGCTCAAAGCGACGCGGACCGCCATTTGCCCACTCATGGTCGCTGATCGCACGCTCGTTGTCATGGATCGTCGTGGGCTGGCCATCG
>URWM01000296.1 GCA_900551655.1 uncultured Collinsella sp. | reverse complement strand
ATGTGTATAAGAGACAGGAGGAGCCCGAGCAGATGCAGCTCGGTGCCGTGGTGCGCCTGGACCGCGGGTTTCCGCTGGTGGCAACTGCCGATGACACGTTTCGTGCCGAGCATGCCGTAGGGTTTGCCAAGTCGCGTGGCGAGGACGAGGTCTTGCTGCCCGCCGTGGGCGACCGCGTGGCGGTTCGCCGTGCTCCCGGGCACGACATGGGCGTGATCGAGTGCGTACTGCCGCGCCGTACGAGCTTTGAGCGTTGGCGTGGCCGTGCGCGCGGTGAGCGCCAGGTGCTCTGCTCCAACGTTGACAGCGTGCTGATCGTGCAGGCGCTCGGCGCCGGCGAGGTGCTGCTCGATCGCGTGGCGCGCTCACTGGTGCTGGCGCTCGATTGCGATGCCGAGCCGGTGGTGGTGCTCACCAAGGCCGACCGCTGCGAGGCCGATGAGCTCGAGCGCAATCTGGACCGTGTGCGCCGTCTGGTGGGTCCGGACGTGCGCGTGATCGTGACGTCTTCTGCCGAGGGCCTCGGCCTGGACGAGGTGTGCGCCTGCGTGCCGGCTGGGAGCTGTGCCATGATCTTGGGTGAGTCGGGTGCCGGCAAGTCAACGCTGCTCAATGCGTTGCTGGGCCACGATGCGCTGGCCACTGGCGGCGTGCGCGAGCGTGATGACCAAGGTCGCCACACCACGGTTGCGCGCGTGATGGTGGCGCTGCCGGGCGAGGCCGGCGTGATCGCCGATGCCCCGGGCCTGCGCAGCCTGCCGCTCGTGGGACATGAGCGGGGTCTGGCGCGTGCCTTCCCCGAGATCGTCGAGGCGTCGCGTGCGTGCCGGTTTGGCGATTGCACGCACACCCATGAGCCGGGTTGTGCCGTTCGCGAGGCCGAGGACGCCGGGCAGATCGACAGCCTGCGTTTGGAAACGTTCCAAAACCTGGCGTCATCCATGCGCGTGAGTGCCCAAATGCTCGACCCAGATGTCCATCTGTAATTGAATTTTCCTATGACAGCCGTCTCCTAATTGCTTGGGAGGCGGCTTTTTTGCTGCCAAAGTGCCTCGAAATACGCGTTTTGCCGATGTTCTGACCAAAACCTTGCCACGAGCTTGACGGGCTGGTCAGCTTTTGGTCAGCGATTGGTTTGACATCGAAAACCAAGATCGCGATTGCGCCGCTTTGCGCTCTGACCGCCCAGACAATGGTGGTACGGGCATTCGCCCGGCACTGCCATGAGAGGAGCGGCCGTGAACAAGAGCAAGCGCATCGCTATCAGTCTGGTCGCGGGCGTGCTCGCTGCTCTGCTCTGCATGGTTTACGGCTCGTCGATCCGCTCGCAAGCCGAACAGGTCCAGGCTGAGACCTTGGCCAAGTACGGTGGCGATCGCGTCGAGGTATGCGTTGCGGCGCGCGATATCGATGTGGGCGAGACCCTCGATGAGACCAATGTCATAACCCAGGAATGGCTGACGAGTCTGCTGCCGCGTGACGCGGCGACCGAGCTGCGCCAGGTGCGCGGCGACGTGACGACTTCGCGTATTCCCAAAAACGCCGTGATCTGCAATGTCTACACCAAGGCCGAGAGCCACAAGCTCGAGGTGCCTAAAGGCAAGGTTGCCGTTTCGGTGGCGGTCGATGCCGAGCACTCGGTCGGCGGTGCTACGGGCGTGGGCAGCTACGTGGATGTGTATGTGCAAAAAGACGGCGTAACCGATCGGCTGTGCGGCGCGTACGTGATCGATACCAGTGAGGATTCCGGTGCCACGCGCGAGGGCAAGATCGAATGGGTGACGCTGGCGGCTGACCCCGAAGACGTCAAGGAACTGCTGGGAGCCTCGGGCAAGGGAACGGTCAGCTTGACGATTCCCGCCACGGCGCGCGGCAAAAAGAGCGGAGGCGACGAGTGATGAAGGCGATCTGGCTTGCGTGCTGCGCGTGCGGCGATTACGGGCTGTTGCAGCGGGAAGTCGAGGGCCGTGACGCGGGTGCACAGGTGCTTCGCGTGGGTGACCTGGACGGGCTGGTTTCCGCGGCGCGGGCGTTTCCGTCGCGCCGCGGAGCTGCCATCATCGCGGCGTCTCTGTTTGATACCGAAGATGTGCGCAAGACTGTTGCGCGCCTGACGGCCGAAGGCCGCGTGAGTCGCGTGGTCGTCTTGATAGAAGCACTCGATCCGTCGGATATCGAGGGGTTGTTTCGCGCGGGGGCGACCGAGGTCATCGCTGCGCACAGTATATGCGGCAACGGGCGCGCGGGCGAGGGAGCGGTTGATTCCGATCGGCGCATGACGATTGAGCCCGATGCTTTTGCTGATAGGGAACCCGGGGCGCCTCGCGCTACAAGAGGCCCGCGTGTTGATGAATATGGAAAAGCGGAAGCCGAGCATGGTCGGCGCCCCCGGAACCCCCTTGTATGCGATGACGCTGGAGGGCCGGCGCAGCATGCTGGCGACTCCCCGGCTGTAGATATGGGATACGTGCACGGCGTGAATCTGGCGGATGAACTCGACGAAGTTGAGGGCTTTGCCGGGTGCGGCGAGTTGTCGCTGATGCAGCATGAGCAGATTGCGCAGAACGAGCCTGCCTCGCAGACCGAACAAGCCGCCATGCCGGCTTGGACGCACCGTGTAGTTGCTGTCTCTTACACACATCTCCGAGCCCACGAG
>URWM01000295.1 GCA_900551655.1 uncultured Collinsella sp. | reverse complement strand
AAGCCTTCGTCGGCAGCGTCAGATGTGTATAAGAGACAGGGAGGGCACCGAGGCCAGGGCATCGGCAGCGTAGCGAATGATGTCAACGACCTTGCCCTGCTTGGCGTACTCGGCCAGATAGACCGCAGCCAAGACGGCAACCGGCGTGCAGATGAGCATGGCGAGCGCCGTCACGTAGACGGTCGAGACGATTGTGGGCCAAATGCCGCCCTCGGCGTTTACGCCCTGCGGCCAGCCAAAGATAAAGTCGAGTGAGATATGCGGCAGGCCATTGATGACCACGTAGGCGATGATGGCAATCAACACCAGCGTGGTGATATAAGCCGCGGCGCGAAACACGCCGAGCATGATCTTGTTGGAGAGGTCCTTGTTGATGCGGCCTTTCTTGCCATGGGAAAGGGCACGCTTGATGCGCTCGCGCGACGAGGTCGTATCGACCGTCGTGTCAACGGAATCGGACATAGCCTACCCCCTCTTCTTGGAAATCAGGCGGACGATACCCACCAGTGCGGCGGAGATGATAAACAGGACCACGCCCATGCCGAACAGAGCCGAGCGGTGCAGGCCCGAGGAATAGCTCATGTCGAGCGCAATCTGACTCGTGAGCGTCGAGATAGGGCTCGAGATGCTGTCCGGAATGACCGGAGCGTTACCCACGACCATAAGCACGGCCATGGTCTCGCCGATAGCGCGACCCATGCCCAGCACAATGGCGTCCACGATGCCCAGCTTGGCTGCGGGCAGTACGACCTTATAGATGGTCTGCCACTTGGTGGCGCCCATGGCATAGGATGCCTCGCGAATGCCCATGGGGATGGAGTTAAGGGCATCGATGGTGAGCGTTGTGATGGTGGGAACGATCATGATGGCGAGCACGAACCACGCCGTCAGGGCACCAAACCCAAGGCCCCCGGTCAGTTGCGCGATAAACGGGCGAATGATGATCATGCCAAAGAAGCCGTAGATGATGGAGGGGATGCCCGCCAGCAGGTCGACGGCAGGGCTGATGAGCTTGCGCACGCGCTTGCTGGCAATCTCGACCAGATACACGGCTGTGCCCACACCCAGGGGCACACCCATGGCAAGGGCACCGACAGTCACCAAACCTGAGCCGGCCAGCAGCGACATGATGCCGTAATGCCCCTCGGAGGGCGCCCACGTAAAGCTAAAGAAGTCCGCCAGGCCAATGTCGGTAAAGACGGGCAGCGCTGAGTACGTGGTAAAGACAAAAATCAGGATGACCGTGACGACCGCCAAGAACGCGCAGGCAAAGAAGATCCACTGCAGCGCCTTCTCCTTAAGATAGGTGCTGCGCGACACCAACGCCAACTCACGCTTTTTGGGCGCCTGGGTCTCCTGCTCAATCTGGGGGGTTTCCTGTGCTTCCACGCTACTCACTCCCCTTTCCGTCGTTGGTGACGGGAATAAAGCCCGCCTCGCGAATCTGCTTGTCCATCTTTTCGGACGTCACGTAGTCGATGTAATCCTGCGCCTGCTGCGAAGGCGTCCCCTTCACAAAGAAGTAAAGGTCGCGGGAGATGGGATAACCGCCGCTTGCGACCGTCTTCTCGGACGCCTCGACGTGATTGACCGAGACGGCCTTAACCGAGGTCTTGGCGTTGAGGCTCTCGACAAAACCCAGCGAGATGTAGCCAATGGCGCCACGCGAGCGGGACACGACATCGCGTACCTGGCCCGTACCCGAAAGAACGGCCGAGCGACGATCGAACGGCGTGCCGTCCATCACGATGGTGCGGAAGGCCTCACGCGTACCGGAGGCCTCGTCGCGGTTGATAACCTGAATCTTCAGGTCCTCGCCACCAACCTCTTTCCAGTTGGTGATCTTGCCCGCATAGATATCGCGGAGCTGCTCAGTCGAGAGGTTATCGACCGGGTTGTCGTCGTTCACAATGACCGCGATGCCGTCGTGTGCGATAACGATAGGCGTCAGGCCCAGGTCTTGCTCATCGGCGTTGAGGCCACGAGAGGAGCTGGCGATATCGGCGGTGCCGGCGCTAACAGCTTCGATGCCAGCAGATGAGCCCAGACCAGAAACCAACACGTCGATGCCGGTCTCTTCCTTAAAGCCCTCGGCCGCGATCTCGGCAATGGGAAGGCAGGTGGTCGAGCCGGCCACGGTAATAGAAGACGTAGAAGATCCCGAGGAGCAGGCGCACAGCGTGAGCGTGAGCACTGCTGCACTCAGGACCGATGCGATCTTTCTCATAGCATCACGCCGATCGCCGCATGCCGCCCGCAGGTGCCACCCTCGTTGCGGTAGGAATAAAAGCGGTCGTTCTGACGAACGGTGGAAAGTTTGGTGTCCACAATGTCGTTCACATCGACACCGGCATCCACCAGCGCCTCGCGAATGGCGGCGGAAAGATCGAGCATACGGGAAGCGGTAGCATCGATGCACGCGAACTCGGCGGCAAAGCGATCCATGAGTTCTTGGGACACCTCGTACTCGTCGCCCAGGATATGGGGCCCAATATAGGCAGAGATGTCCTCCGGCTTGCAGCAAGCCGCCTCGCAGAGCGCTTGGCACGCCTTGGCGGAAATGCGCGTAATCGTACCCTTCCAGCCAGAATGTACCACGGCAAAACCGTTGGGAGCAACCAGCACCACGGGAACGCAATCGGCAAAGCAGAGCAGCACGGGTACCTGTCTCTTATACACATCTCCGAGCCCACGAGACGTAGAGGA
>URWM01000294.1 GCA_900551655.1 uncultured Collinsella sp. | reverse complement strand
CGAGGCCGAGCGCAAAATGGATTCTAAAAAACACCTTGCCAAATAGGAGCGTCAGCGCGAGGCCCGCCTTCCCGTTGCTCCGCAGGAGCAGGAAAGACGGGCCTCATGCGCGAGGACGTTTTCAAAACCAAGCCCGGTCCCGGCCGGACAGCCCACGAACGCTACAGGTTCTTGACACCCATCGCGCGCATGGCGTTCAGGATGGCGATGATCGCCACGCCTACGTCGCCGAACACGGCAAGCCACATGTTGGCGATGCCCAGTGCCGCAAGCACCAGAATCAGCAACTTAATGCCCAGCGCAAAGATGATGTTCTGCCAAACAATCGTCATGGTCTTGCGCGCCACGCGGATCGCGCGGGAGATGTTGGACGGCTTGTCATCCATGAGCACGACGTCCGCCGCCTCAATTGCGGCGTCCGAGCCCATAGCGCCCATGGCGATGCCCACATCGGCGCGCGTGAGCACGGGTGCGTCGTTGATACCGTCGCCGACAAAGGCGAGCTTGCCCTTGCCGCTTTCGGCTGCGAGCAACGCCTCAACACGCTCGACCTTATCGCCCGGCAGCAGCTGCGCGTGGAACTCGTCGAGACTGAGTTGCTTGGCCACAGACGCCGCAACCTCCTCGCGGTCGCCCGTGAGCATGACGGTGCGCTTGACGCCGGCGGCGTGCAGGTCGCGAATCGTTTGCTCGGCATCGGCCTTGACGGTGTCGGCAATTACAATGTGGCCGGCATAGATGCCATCGACCAGCACGTGGAGGATCGTACCGACGACCTCGCAATTGGGCGCTTCGACGCCGGTCGCTGCGAGCATCTTGGCGTTGCCGACGACGACGTGCCTGCCGTCGATGTTCGCCGTCACGCCATGGCCCGCGTCGTTGGTGGAGTCGCTTACGCGCTTGGGGTCGACCTCGCCCTGGTAGGCGACGCGCACGGACTGCGCGATGGGGTGATCCGAGAACGACTCCGCAAGGGCTGCGACCTCGAGCAACGACTGCTCGGTATAGCCGGCCTCGGGGTGTACCGCGACCACCGAGAACGTGCCGTTGGTGAGGGTGCCCGTCTTGTCAAAGACGACGGTGTCCACGTCGGCGAGCGTCTCGAGGTAGTTAGAACCCTTGATGAGAACGCCCAGCTTGGATGCGCCGCCGATGCCGCCAAAGAAACTGAGCGGCACGCTGATCACCAACGCGCACGGGCAGCTGACGACCAAGAAGGTCAGGCCGCGCAGAATCCAGTCGGACCAGGCACCGGTGACCAGGCCGCCGCCAAGGGCGAGCACCGCGGCCGCGCCGGTGACGGCGGGGGTGTAGACGCGGGCGAAGCGTGTGATGAAGTTCTCGGTGCGTGCCTTCTTTTCGCTGGCATTCTCCACGAGCTCCAGGACGCGTGCGACGGTGGACTCGCCAAAGGGCTTGGTGGTGCGCACGTGGATGAGGCCCGTCATGTTGATGCAGCCGCTGATGATATCGTCTCCGGTTTTGGCCGGGCGGGGGACCGACTCACCGGTAAGGGCGGCGGTGTCGAGCTGGGTTTCGCCCTCGACGATGACGCCGTCGATGGGCACGCGCTCGCCGGGCTTGACCACGATCACGGTGCCGACGGCGATGTCATCGGGAAAGACCTGTTCGAGTGTGCCGTCGGCTTGCTCGACGTTAGCGTAGTCGGGCGCGATGTCCATCATGGCGCTGATCGACTTGCGGCTCTTGCCCACGGCGTATGCCTGGAACAACTCGCCGACTTGGTAGAACAGCATGACGGCGGCGCCTTCGGCCATGTGCGGGTCGGTATCGGGGAAGAGCACCATGGCAAACGCGCCGATGGTCGCGACTGCCATAAGGAAGCTCTCATCGAAGGCCTTGCCGCGGCGGATGTTATTGAATGCCTTTTGCAGCACGTCGTAGCCGGCAATCAAAAACGGCACGAGGAACAGCACAAAGCTGGCGTAGATGTCGCCCGGGGTGCCGAATGCGGCGGCGAGGGTGCCAAGCTCATCGAGGGCGTACACCACGGCAAAAATGCCCAGCGCTACCAGGATGCGGTTGCGCTTATGCTCGAGTGACTCTTTTTTCTTGCGCTTCTTCTTTGTCTTTTTGGGGTCGGCAGTGGCCATGACTCGTATCCTCCCAATTGAATGTATGAACACTCGCTCATATAATTTCGCGAGCAAAGGCCGCGGCAAGCGCGGCCTTGCAGACTGGCGTAAACCTGGGCTAGAGAATGATCTCGCAGTCCGGCTCGGCGTCGGCCGTAAACTCCACGACGCGGTTGAGCACCTCGTCGAACTCGGTGTCATCGGCCTCGAGCGTCAGCTTCTGGGTCATAAAGTTGACGGACACGGATTTGACGCCCTCGAGCTTGGCCAGCTCGTCTTGAAGCTCGCGTGCGCAGTTGGCGCAGTCGATCTCGTCGAGTTTAAACTGCTTTTTCATGGTGGGTTCCTTTCTCTGTATTTGCGGCTTGGGTGCAGGCCGCGCTGGTACCGTGGTTGGTCGCTATTCGCAGATGTGGCTCATGCCCTGGTTGAGCATGGTGTAGACGTGATCGTCGGCAAGCGAGTAGAGGATGTTGCGGCCGTCGCGGCGGAACTTGACCAGGTGCGACTGCTTAAGCGTGCGCAGCTGGTGCGATACTGCCGACTGCGAGGTTTCGGTTGCCTCGGCGATTTCGGCCACGCAGAGCTCGCGGCCCATGAGGGCATAGAGAATCTTGATG
>URWM01000293.1 GCA_900551655.1 uncultured Collinsella sp. | reverse complement strand
GCAGCGTCAGATGTGTATAAGAGACAGGCGCCACACGGGTGAGATCGCGGTAGCTACCGGCCGAAAAGCCGTGGTGGACCTGAGCGGTCGGGCTCTTAACATAGGCGTTGGAGACGACGTGCGCGAGCTGGCTCGTAAAGGCGATGACGCGGTCGTGCTCGGCGGCGCTTGTTACGCTGAACTTGCCAAAGCCCAAGGGGCGTACCATCTCGCGCACCTGGCCCAAAAGCTCCAGCTTAAGTGCGTCGTCCACTGCGGGCGGTACGAGCACGAGCGGTGCGCCCTGGAACAGGTCGGCGCGGGAGTGCGCGTAGCCCGAGAACTGCGTGCCCGCCATGGGATGCGCGCCCACAAAGTAAAAACCGTGCTCGCGGGCAAGCTTAAAGGCGCGCTCGCACACGATGCCCTTGACGCCCACGGTGTCGATCACCACGGGACCCATGATGGCCTCGGTGTCGGTGGCGTCGGCGAGCGCCTGGGCATGCTCCTCGAGCCACTCGATGCAGGCCTCGGGGTAGCAAGCCAGGACGATGATGTCGCATTCGCCGAGTGTCTTGTCGTTGAGCTCTCCGGCGACAGTGCCCATGCTGGCGGCTGTCATGACATCGTCATCGGGGTCCCAGGCCAGCACGCGGACGCCCGCCTGCGCATAGCCGCGGGCAAAGCTGCCGCCGATGAGGCCCAGGCCCACGATGCCGGCGCACTTGGGGCCACCTTGGTTAACGCGCGCGTTTCTCACCGTACCCATGGGCTACTCCATGGTCTCTTGGCAGACAACCTCGCGGATGGCTCGGATGCGGCGCATGGTGTCGTCGAACTGATCGGGGGTGAGGGCCTGGGCGCCGTCGGACCAGGCGCGGCTCGGCTCGTCGTGGACCTCGATCTCCAGGCCGTTGGCACCGCAGGCGGTCGCGGCGAGCGCCATGGGCTCAACGTAGCGGGTGTAGCCGGTGGCGTGGCTGGGGTCGGCGACGACGGGCAGGTGCGACAGGTGGTGCAGCACCGGCACGGCGTTGAGGTCGAAGGTGTTGCGGGTGCGGGTCTCGAAGGTGCGGATGCCGCGCTCGCACAGGATAACGTTGTCGTTGCCCTCGCTCATGATGTACTCGGCGGCCATGAGCAGCTCGTCGATCGTGCCGGACATGCCGCGCTTGAGCAGAATCGGGGTCTGGGTCTTGCCGACCTCCTTGAGCAGGGGGAAGTTCTGGGCGTTGCGGGCGCCGATTTGCATGACGTCAATCTTCTTGTCAAGGAAGACCTGCACGTCGCGTGGGTCCATGATCTCGGTGACGATCGGCATGTCGAGCTCGGCGGATGCCTCGCACAGCAGGTCCAGGCCGGCGGGGCCCATGCCCTGGTAGGCGTACGGGGAGGTGCGGGGCTTGTAGGCGCCGCCGCGCAGGATGGCGGCCCCGGACGCCTTGACCGCGCGGGCGATCTCTATGAGGTTCTTGCCCTCCACGGAGCAGGGGCCGGCCATGACCTGGAAGTTGCCGCCGCCCACCTTGACGCCGTAGCCGCAGTCGATGACGGTGTTCTCGGGGTGGAACTTGCGGTTTGCCTTCTTGAAGGGCTCGGTCACGCGCTGGACGCGCTCGATGATGTCCATGCTTTCAAGTAGGAACGGGTCGATCTGCGTGGTGTCGCCGATGATGCCGACGATGGTCTCGTCCTCGCCGCGCGAGACGTCGGTCTTGAGCCCGCGGTTCTCGATCCACTTAACGAAATGCCCGAGCTGCTCCTCCGAGGCCGAGCCCTTGACGATTGCTATCACGTGAGCCTCCTGCTCCTATGGTCAAGAATTAGTCTTGCCATGTTATCACAGGCCAACTTCTACGACCTGCGGCCCCGTCGTCTGGAAACATCCTATATAACCTCTCTTGCCCCGGATGGCTCCCGCACGGCGAGAAGCCCGCGCATTTCTCGCCAATCTGGGGTATAGTGAGCAACTACATGCGCCCATAGCTCAGTGGATTAGAGCGTCTGCCTCCGGAGCAGAAGGTCGTTGGTTCGAATCCAACATGGGGCACCATCGAACGTAAGACCGTCCGAACCTCGCATGGTCCGGGCGGTTTTTCTTATACCGACGCGACGTGATGGGACGTGGTATGGCAGCAACGGATATCGAGCGCGGACTCTCGACCGCCGAGGTCGAGGAGCGCATCGCCGCCGGTAAGATCAACCGCAACATGGAGCTCAAGACCAAGTCGGTCAAAGAGCTCATCATCGAGAACCTCTGCACGCTGTTCAATTTGATCAACGTGATCTTGGCGTTCCTGGTCATTTTGACCGGTTCGTTTAAGAATCTGACGTTCCTGTTCGTGGTGTTCCTCAATACCGCTATTGGCGTCATCCAGTCCATGCGTTCCAAGAAGATGGTCGATAAGCTCACGCTGCTGACCTCCAAGAAGGCCATCGCGGTGCGCGACGGCGCCGAGGTGGAGCTCGACCTGGACCAGATCGTGCTCGACGACATCATTCGCCTGGGGCGCGGTGACCAGATTCCCGCCGACGCCGTGGTGGTGTCGGGCGAGGCGCTCGTTAACGAGAGCCTACTGACGGGCGAGAGCGACCTCATTAAGAAACAGCCGGGCTCCGAGCTCATGAGCGGCAGCTTTATCGACTCGGGCCTGCTGCGCGCCCGCGTGATCCATGTTGGCGCCGACAACTACGTGGCTAAGATCCTGTCTCTTATACACATCTCCGAGCCCACGAGACGTAGA